>JBKBXH010000011.1:0-12848 GCA_046313655.1 Thermomonas sp.
CACCGCGATGGGCTGGGCGATGGCGCACTACTGGCTGGGCTGGAGCCATGCCGCCGGTCTGGTGTTCGGGCTGGCGCTGTCGGTGGCGAGCACGGTGGTGCTGCTGCGCGCGCTGGAGGACCGCCGCCTGCTGGACACCGGCAAGGGCCGGGTGGCGGTGGGCTGGCTGATCGTCGAGGACCTGGCGATGGTGCTGGCGCTGGTGCTGCTGCCGGCGCTGGGCGACCACGACGCCGGCGCCGGCCGGCTCGGGCTGGCCCTGCTGCTCACCCTGCTCAAGGTGGGCGGGTTCGTGGCGCTGATGCTGCTGGTCGGGCGCCGCCTGATCCCGCGCCTGCTGGAAGGCGTGGCGGGCACCGGCTCGCGCGAGCTGTTCACCCTGTGCGTGCTGGCGGTGGCGATGGGCGTCGCGTTCGGTGCCGCCGAGCTGTTCGGGGTCAGCTTCGCGCTCGGCGCATTCTTCGCCGGCATGCTGCTGAACGAGAGCGAGTTCGGCCACAAGGCGGCCAACGACTCGCTGCCGCTGCGGGATGCGTTCGCGGTGCTGTTCTTCGTCTCGGTGGGGATGCTGTTCGACCCGCTGATCCTCGTCGAGCATCCGCTGCACGTGCTCGCCACCCTGCTGATCATCGTGCTCGGCAAGTCGCTGGCGGCATGGGCGATCGTGCGCGCGTTCGGCAAGCCGAACGACACCGCGCTCACCATTTCCGCCAGCCTGGCCCAGATCGGCGAGTTCTCGTTCATCCTCGCCGGGCTCGGGGTCGGCCTCGGCCTGCTGCCGGCGGAAGGGCGCGACCTGGTGCTGGCCGGCGCGCTGCTGTCGATCATCGCCAATCCGCTGCTGTTCTCGTGGCTGGAGCGCAAGGCCGCGCGCGACGCGACGCGGCGCGAGGATGTCGCGCCGCTGCCGGAGGCCCTGGCCGGGCACGTGATCCTGGTCGGCTACGGGCGGGTGGGGCGCCACCTGGCGCAGCTGCTGCACGAACGCGGCGTGCCGCTGGTGCTGGTGGAAGCCGACCGCGAGCGCGCGCTTGCCGCCCGCGCCCGGGGCCTTGCCACCGTGCACGGCAACGCCGCCGACCAGCGCGTGCTGCAGGAGGCGCATCCGGAGCGCGCGCAGCTGGGCATCCTGGCGGTGCCGAACGCGCTGGAAGCCGGCGAGGTGGTGGCGCGGATGAAGGCCGCCAATCCGATGATCAGCGTGCTGGCACGCGCGCACAGCGATACCGAGGTACAGCACCTGCTGGCGCATGGCGCCGACGCGGCGGTGCTGGCCGAGCGCGAGCTGGCCTACTCGCTGGTGGACATGGTGATGGCCACCCCGCCCTACCGCGCGCCGCGCGCCGCGCCGCCCGCCGCCTGACCGCCCCTGCATGCGGCGGCCGGCGGGCGTAGAGTGCGGGCTTCCCCTCTGCCCCGGATGCCCGCCATGTCCCTGCGCACCGCCCTGCTCCTGCCGCTGCTCGCCGCCGGCCTGTTCGCCCACGCCCAGGCCGCGCAGCCGCAACTGCGCGTGCAGCTGCCGGCGACCGCCACCGCCCCGGCCTCCGGGCGCCTGCTGGTGTTCGTGGAGCCGGCCGCCAGCGCCGCGGCCAAGCCGGGCGGCAAGGTCACCGCGGTGGAGGCCAGCCCGTTCGGCGGCCAGGCCGCCAGCGCCGCCGGCATGGACATCGCGCGGCTCGCCCCCGGCCAGGCGGTGGCCATGGACACCGAATCGCTGGCATGGCCGCGGCCGTTCTCGCAGCTGCCGGCCGGCGACTACTACGTGCAGGCGGTGCTGGACACCGCGCGCGACGACAACTACGCCGGGCGCGGCCCCGACGACCTGCTGAGCGCCCCGGTGAAGGTGGCGCTGGGCGGCGACGCCGGCGCGGTGACGCTGGTGCTGGACCAGCGCCCGCCGCACGCGGGCGACCCCTGGCAGCTGCCGGAACGCGCTCCGCAGGCCCTGCGCGCGGCGGCGCCGGCGGCGCAGGCCGCGACCCGCGCGATCGACTTCACCAGCCCCGCGCTCAGCGCGTTCTGGGGCCGGCCGATCCACATGCGCGGCTGGGTGGTGCTGCCGCCAGGCTACGCGGCCGATGCCGGTGCCCGCTACCCGGTGCTGTACTTCACCCATGGCTTCGGCGGCAGCCAGCGAGCGCTGGTGCCGACCGCGATCTCCGCCTACGCCGGCATGCGCGACGGCAGCCTGCCGCCGATGATCTGGGTGCTGCTGGACGAATCCAGCCCCACCGGCACCCACGAGTTCGCGGATTCGGTGAACAACGGCCCCTGGGGCAAGGCCCTGACCGAGGAGCTGATCCCCGACCTGGAGCGCCACTACCGCATGGACGCGCGGGCCGAGGGCCGCTTCCTCAACGGGCACTCCTCCGGTGGCTGGGCGACGCTGTGGCTGCAGGTGCGCTACCCGAAGGTGTTCGGCGGCACCTGGTCCACCGCGCCGGACCCCAGCGACTTCCACGACTTCACCGGGGTGGACCTGTACGCCGACGGCGCCAACGTCTATCGCCGCGCCGACGGCAGCGCCTACCCGCTGGTGCGCGACAAGGGCCGGGTGGTGGCCAGCTTCGAGCAGTTCGCGCGGCTGGAGGAAGTGATCGGCCCGGTGGGCGGGCAGCTGGCCTCGTTCGAAGGGGTGTTTTCCCCGCGCGGCGCGGACGGCCGGCCAATGCCGCTGTTCGACCGCGGCACCGGCGCCGTCGATCCGCAGGTGGTCGCCTACTGGCGCGACCACTACGACATCGCGCACATGATCCAGTCCGACTGGGCGCGCCTGCGCCCCGACCTCGACGGCAAGCTGCACGTGTACGTCGGCACCGCCGACACCTTCTACCTCGACGGCGCGGCGCGCCGGCTCAAGGCGGTGCTGGACGGCGTGAGCGCGAAGAGCGATTTCCGCTTCGTGCCCGGCCGCACCCACTTCGACCTGTACGTCGAAGGCGACGACCGCAGCGCGCTGCTGAAGGACATCGCCTGGCAGATGTACGCGATCGCGCGCCCCGGCGCGCAGCGCCCAGCGGCGGCGCAGGCCGCCGCCCGCTGAAACTGACGCGCGCCCGGCCGCGACGGCGACCGGGCGCGCATGGCGCTTACTTCACGAACACCAGCCTGCCGGCCTCAGCATCGACCTTCACCACGTCGCCGCTGGTGAAGTGACCGGACAGGATTTCCTGCGCCAGCGGGTTTTCGATCTGCTGCTGGATGGCGCGCTTGAGCGGGCGCGCGCCGTACACCGGGTCGAAGCCGACGTTGCCGAGGAGCTCGTAGGCCTTGTCGGACAGCTCGATGCGGATACCGCGCTCGGCCAGCCGCGCCGTGAGCCCGGCTAGCTGGATGCGCGCGATCTGCTTGATCTGCGCCTTGTCCAGCGGGTGGAACACCACGATGTCGTCCAGCCGGTTGACGAACTCCGGGCGGAAGTGCGCCTGCACCACGCCCATCACCGCGGCCTTCATCTGCAGGTAGGCCTCCGGCGAATCCTCGCCCGCCAGCTCCTGGATCTGGTGCGAGCCGAGGTTGGAGGTCATCACGATCACGGTGTTGCGGAAGTCCACGGTGCGGCCCTGGCCGTCGGTCAGGCGACCGTCGTCCAGCACCTGCAGCAGGATGTTGAACACGTCCGGGTGCGCCTTCTCCACCTCGTCCAGCAGGATCACGCTGTACGGCCGGCGGCGCACCGCTTCGGTGAGGTAGCCGCCCTCCTCGTAGCCGACGTAGCCCGGGGGCGCGCCGACCAGCCGGCTCACCGCATGCTTCTCCATGAACTCGCTCATGTCGATGCGCACCATCGCGTCGCTGCTGTCGAACAGGAACTCGGCCAGCGCCTTGCACAGCTCGGTCTTGCCCACGCCGGTGGGGCCGAGGAACAGGAACGAGCCGCTGGGGCGGTTGGGATCGGACAGCCCGGCGCGCGAGCGGCGCACCGCGTCGGACACCACCTTGATCGCCTCGTCCTGGCCGACCACGCGCGCGTGCAGCTGCTCCTCCATCTTGAGCAATTTCTCGCGCTCGCCCTCCAGCATCTTGCTGACCGGGATGCCGGTCCAGCGCGACACCACCTGCGCGATCTCCTCGGTGGTGACCTTGTCCTGCAGCAGGGTGAAGCCCTTGGTCTCGGCCTCCTGCGCGGCGGCGAGCTGCTTCTCCAGCGCCGGGATGCGGCCGTACTGGATCTCGCTCATCGCGGCGAAATCCTGGCGGCGCTGCGCGGCCTCCAGCTCCAGCTTGGCCTGCTCGATCTGCTCCTTGATCTTGGTCGCGCCCTGCAGGGTCGCCTTTTCGGCCTTCCAGACTTCCTCGAGATCGCTGTACTCGCGCTCGAGCACGTCGATCTCCTTCTCCAGGTCGGCCAGGCGCTGCTTCGATTCGGCGTCCTTCTCCTTCTTGAGCGCCTCGCGCTGAATCTTGAGCTGGATCAGCCGGCGCTCCTTGCGGTCGAGCTCCTCCGGCTTGGAATCGATCTCCATGCGGATGCGGCTGGCGGCCTCGTCCATCAGGTCGATCGCCTTGTCCGGCAGCTGGCGGTCGGGGATGTAGCGGTGCGACAGGGTGGCCGCGGCCACGATCGCCGGGTCGGTGATCTCCACCCCGTGGTGCACCGCGTACTTCTCCTTCAGCCCACGCAGAATGGCAATCGTGTCCTCCACCGAGGGCTCGCCCACGAACACCTTCTGGAAGCGACGCTCCAGCGCGGCGTCCTTCTCGATGTACTTGCGGTACTCGTCCAGCGTGGTCGCGCCGATGCAATGCAGCTCGCCGCGCGCCAGCGCCGGCTTGAGCATGTTGCCGGCGTCCATCGCGCCCTCGGCCTTGCCGGCGCCGACCATGGTGTGCAGCTCGTCGATGAACAGGATGATCTGGCCCTCGTTCTTGGCCAGGTCGTTCAGCACCGCCTTCAGGCGTTCCTCGAACTCGCCGCGGAACTTGGCGCCGGCGATCAGCGCGCCCATGTCCAGCGACAGCAGGCGCTTGCCGCGCAGGCCTTCCGGCACCTCGCCGTTGACGATGCGCTGGGCCAGGCCTTCCACGATCGCGGTCTTGCCCACGCCCGGCTCGCCGATCAGCACCGGGTTGTTCTTGGTGCGCCGCTGCAGCACCTGCACGGTGCGGCGGATCTCCTCGTCGCGGCCGATCACCGGGTCCAGCTTGCCGGACTCGGCGCGGGCGGTGAGGTCGATGGTGTATTTCTCCAGCGCCTGGCGCGCGTCCTCGGCGTTCTCGTCGCTGACCTTCTCGCCGCCGCGCAGCTTGTCGATGGCCGCCTCGAGCTTCGCCTTGTTCGCGCCGGCAGCCTTCAGCGCCTTGCCGGCCTCGCCGGAATCCTCCAGCGCGGCGAGCAGGAACAATTCGCTGGCGATGTAGGCATCGCCGCGCTGCTGCGCCAGCTTGTCGGTGATGTTGAGCAGGCGGACGAGGTCATTGCCGGCCTGCACGTTGCCGGCCTGGCCGCTGACCTTGGGCAGGCGCTCCAGCGCCTCGGCCAGGCGCTCGCGCAGCACTGGAACGTTGACGCCGGCCTGCGCCAGCAGCGGGCGGGTGCCGCCGCCCTGCTGGTCGAGCAGGGCCAGCAGCAGGTGCACCGGTTCGATGATGGTATGGTCGCGCCCGACCGCCAGCGACTGCGCGTCGGCAATGGCCTGCTGGAAGCGCGAGGTGAGTTTGTCCATGCGCATGGGAGGGGTTCCTGTGAGGAGGGCCGCGGTGCGGCCAATGTTCCCCACATGCGGTTGCGGCGGCGTGATTCAAGTCAAATCGCAGCCGGTGTTGAGACGCGGTTATGCTCCCGGCATGCCCGTCTGGCACCTCTACCTGCTGCGCTGCCGCGACGGCAGCCTGTATGCCGGCATCGCCACCGACGTGGCGCGCCGGTTCCGGGAACACGCCGCCGGCACCGGCGCGAAGTACACCCGCGCGCACCCGCCCGAGTGCGTGCTGGCCAGCCGGCCCTATCCCGATCGCGCCAGCGCGCTGCGCGCGGAATACCGCCTCAAGCGCCGCCCGCGGGCGGGGAAACTGGCCTGGCTGCTGGCGCAGGATTCAGGCTGAAGGCGCGATCCAGGCCAGGGTGGCCATGCGCCCGCCGCGGCCGTCGCGGCGGTGCGAATGGAAGCGCGCGGGATCGGTAATCGTGCACAGCCCGCCGCCGTGGATCGCGTCCGTCGCCAGTCCGACCGCGGCCAGCCGCCGCCGCGCCAGCGCGTACAGATCCACCCGCCAGTGCCCGGGCCGGGTCGCCACGAAGGCCGCGGCGGCGCCGGGATCGCGCTCGACGAACGCCGCGCGCACCTCCTCGCCGATCTCGTAGGCCTGCGGGCCCGCCGCCGGCCCCAGCCAAGCGATCAGGCTCGCGGGCGGGGTGCGCATCGCCGCCACCGTCGCCTCCAGCACCCCGGCCGCCAGCCCACGCCAGCCCGCGTGGGTGGCGGCGATCTCACCCCCGTCGCGGGCCGCCAGTACCACCGGCAGGCAGTCGGCGGTGAGGATGGCGAGTACCGTGCCGGGCGTGCGCGTCACTGCCGCGTCCGCTTGCGGCTCATCGCTGCCGGGCTCGACCGCGACCTCCACCCCATGCACCTGCCGTAGCCAGCGCGGCGAGGCCGGCAACGGCAAGGCCGCTTCCAGCTGGCGACGGTTCTCGGCCACCGCCTCCGCCGCATCGCCGCAGCGGGCGCCGAGGTTGAAACGGTCGAACGGCGGCGCCGACACCCCCAGGCCTTGGCGCAGCGTGGTCAGCGCGTGCACACCGGGCGGCGCCGGCCAGTCGGCGCGCAGGAACGCACTCATCGCCGCGCCCGTTCCGCCTCGGCGTGGGCGGCGGCATCCTCGCGCAGCAGGCGCATCAGCTGCTGCATGTCGTCTGGCACCGGCGCTTCGCAGCGCACGCGCGCGCCGGTGACCGGGTGCGCGAACTCCAGCACCTCGGCGTGCAGGGCCTGCCGCTTGAAGCCGCGCAGCGCCGCGATGAGCGCGTCGGAGGCCCCCTTCGGCAGCTTCAGCGTCCCCCCGTACAGCGGGTCGCCCACGCTCGGATGCTTCAGGTGCGCCAGGTGCACCCGGATCTGGGGGGTGCGGCCGGTCTCCAGCCGGCATTCCAGCGCGGTGTGGGCGCGGAAGCGCTCGCGCAGGCGGTAGTGGGTGACGGCATTCTTGCCGTCCTCGCGCACGGCCATACGCAGGCGGTCGCGCGGGTGGCGGTCGATCGGCGCGGCGGCGGTGCCGCCGGACACCAGCGCCCCGACCACGATCGCCAGGTACTGCCGGTGCACCTCGCGCGCGGACAGCTGCGCCACCAGCGCGGTCTGCGCCGGCAGGGTGCGCGCCACCACCATCACCCCGCTGGTGTCCTTGTCCAGGCGGTGGACGATGCCGGCGCGCGGCAGCTTGTCGAGGCCGGGGTCGCGGTGCAGCAGCGCGTTCACCAGGGTGCCGGCCGGGTTGCCCGCGCCGGGATGCACCACCAGCCCGGCCGGCTTGTCCAGCACGAACAGGTGTTCGTCCTCGTACAGCATGGCGAGCGGGATGTCCTCGGCCACGGCGTGGGTCTGCACGTCCTCGACCACGGTCAGCGCCACCGCCTCGCCGCCGCGCACGGGGTCGCGCGGGCGCGCGGGCGCGCCGTCCACCTGCACGTCGCCGGACTTGATCCAGGCGGACAGGCGCGAGCGCGAATATTCGGGGAATAGCTCGGCCAGCACCGCATCCAGGCGGCGGCCAGCGGCCTCGTCGGGGATGCGGGCGATGCGGGGGGATGCGTCGTTCATGGGGGCGGCGCCGGGTGGCGCGTTCGGGCCTGATTAAAGCGTGGGACTGCTATTATCCAGCCTTCATGCCCCCGGCGCCCGTTCGATGCCCATGACCGCCCGTTCCAGCCTGCTGCGCACCGCCACCGTGCTCGTGCTCGTCCTCGTCGTCGCCGGCTGCTCCGGCGGCAAGGGCTTGTTCAAGGGGAAGAAGAACCGCAACGAAGGCGTGCCGGTGGCCGAGCTGTACGACCGCGGCCACGCGCAGATGGAACGCGGCAACTGGTCCTCGGCCAGCGAGACCTTCGGCCGCCTGATCGCGCAGTACCCGTACGGCCCCTACGCCGAGCAGGCGCTGATGGAAGAGGCCTACGCCCAGTACAAGGCGGGCAAGCACGAGGACGCGATCTCCACCATCGACCGCTTCATCCGCACCTATCCGACCCACAAGAACATCGCCTACCTGTACTACCTGCGCGGCCTGACCAACATGGCGCGTAACACCGTGTTCATGGCGCGCACCTTCAACCTGGACACCAGCAACCGCGACCTGGACGCGCCGATGCAGGCGTACAACGACTTCAACACCCTGATCGGGCGCTACCCGAACAGCCGCTACGTGGCCGACGCCCGCCAGCGCATGGTGTTCCTGCGCAACCAGTTCGCCCGCTTCGAGCTGACCACCGGCCTGTACTACCTGCGCCGCGGCGCGTGGGTGTCGGCGGCCGACCGCGCCACCTACCTGCTGGAAACCTATCCGCAGAGCGAATACCAGAACGATGCGGTGGCCCTGCTGGGCGAGGCCTACACCCGCATGGGCGAGGCCAAGCTGGCCGCCGACGCCCGCCGCGTGCTGGAGCAGAACGACCCGCAGCACCCGTGGCTGAGCGGGCGCTGGCCGAAGTTCCCCAGCATGCTCAAGCGCCTGAACCCGCTGAGCGCGGACGCGCGCTGACCGCGGCGCGACCCCCAGCGTCCATCATGGCGAAGGCCGGCGGAAACGCCGGCCTTCGTCGTTGCGCGGCCGTCAGTCGCGCCAGCCGCTGCTGACCGGGTAGCGGCGATCGCGCCCGAACGCGCGCCGGCTGACCTTCGGCCCCGGCGCGGCCTGGTGGCGCTTCCACTCGCTGGTGCGGACCAGGCGTAGCACGCGGTCCACGGTGGCGGCATCGAAGCCGGCGGCGAGGATCTCCGCGCGCGACTGCTCCTGGTCCACGTGCCGCAGCAGGATGGCGTCCAGCACGTCGTAGGGCGGCAGCGAGTCCTGGTCGAGCTGGTTCTCGCGCAGCTCCGCCGAGGGCGGGCGGTCGATCACCGCCTGCGGGATGATGCGGTCGCCCACCGTGTTGCGCCAGCGCGCCAGCGCGAACACCTCGGTCTTGTAGAGATCCTTGATCGGCGCGTAGCCGCCGCACATGTCGCCGTAGATGGTGGCGTAGCCGACCGCGTACTCGCTCTTGTTGCCGGTGGTCAGCAGCAGGCCGCCGAACTTGTTGGCCAGCGCCATCAGCAGCGCGCCGCGGGTGCGCGACTGCAGGTTCTCCTCGGTGGTGTCCACCGGCTGCCCGGCGAATACCTGCGCCAGCGCGTCGAGGTAGCCCTGGAACGGCTTTTCGATCGGCAGCGTCACCATCGCCACCCCCATCGCGTCGCACTGTTCCTGCGCCAGGTCGTTCGAGAGCCCGGCCGTGTAGCGCGACGGCAGCCGCACCGCGGTGACGTTCTCCGGCCCCAGCGCGTCGGCGGCGATCGCCAGCACCACCGAGGAATCGATCCCGCCCGACAGGCCCAGCCAGGCCTTGCCGAAGCCGTTCTTGCGGCAGTAGTCGCGGGTGCCGCGCACCACCGCACGCCAGGCCAGCGCATCGCGGCTCTCGTCGCCGTCCACCGTCCATTGCAGCGGCGCGAAGCGCCGGCTGGCGGGGTCGAAATCGACCACCAGCCACTGCTCCTCGAACGCCACCGCCGCCGGATGCACGCCGCCGTCGCCGTCGGCCACCACCGAGGCGCCGTCGAACACCAGCGCGTCCTGCCCGCCGACCAGGTTGAGGTAGGCGATCCCGGCGCCGGTCTCGCGCGCACGCTGCACCAGCAGCGCATCGCGGTCCGCATGCTTGTCGCGCTCGAACGGCGAGGCGTTGGGCACCAGCACCAGCTGCGCGCCCTTGCCCACGGTGGAGGCGATCGGCTCGGGGAACCACAGGTCCTCGCAGATCAGCAGCCCCACCTGCGCCCCGCCCACCTCGAACACGCAATCCTCGCGGTCGGGATCGACGTCGAAATAGCGGCGCTCGTCGAACACCGCGTAGTTCGGCAGCTCGCGCTTGCGATAGGTGTGGGCGATGCCGCCGTCGCGCAGCACGCTGGCGGCGTTGTACACCACGCTGCCGGCAGGCTGCGGCCAGCCCACCACCGCCACGATCCCGCGCGCGGCCGCGGCCACCCGCGCCATCGCCTCCTCGCAGGCGCGCAGGAAGACCGGGCGGTACAGCAGGTCCTCCGGCGGATAGCCGCTCAGCGCCAGCTCCGGGAACAGCACGATGTCGGCCGCGTACTCGTCGCGCGCCAGCGCGATCATCTCCGCGATGCGCGCCGCGTTGCCGGCCACATCGCCGACCGGGAAATCGAACTGCGCCATCGCAATGCGGAGGGGCTGCGTCATCGGGCGTTCTCGCAACGGAAAGGCCCGCGCGGCGCGGCGGGCGACAAGGCGTGGCAAGGATACAGGCTGCGCGCCACGGCATCCGGCCATCGGGGGTAAAATGCGCGCTTTCCTCCCCGCTCCCCGCGCCCACACGGGCGCATCCCCACATTCGGAGACCCCCCATGGGCCTGGACCTCGTCCCCACCGGCAAGAACCCGCCGGACGAAATCAACGTCATCATCGAAATCCCGAAGGACGCCGAACCCGTCAAGTACGAAGTGGACAAGGCCTCGGGCGCGATCTTCGTGGACCGCATCCTGTCCACCCCGATGCGCTATCCCTGCAACTACGGCTACGTGCCGCACACCATCTGCGACGATGGCGACCCGGTGGACGTGCTGGTGATCCTGCCGCTGCCGCTGGTGCCGGGTTCGGTGATCCGCTGCCGCCCGGTGGGCCTGCTGAAGATGACCGACGAGGCCGGCGGCGACGAGAAGATCCTGGCGGTGCCGGTGGACAAGGTGTTCTCCGGCTACAGCCACATCGACGACATCCAGAAAGTCAGCCCGCACTGGCTGCAGCGCATTGGCCACTTCTTCGAGCACTACAAGGACCTGGAGCCCGGCAAGTGGGTGAAGCTGGCCGGCTGGGAAGGCGCCGAACAGGCGCGCCGCATCATCGTCGAGTCGATCGAGCGCTACGACGGCAGCGCCGACAAGCCGAAGTTCTGATCCACCTGCTGCACCCGGGTGCCGCCACCGCCGGCACCCGGATCGCCGCCGCCTGCGGCCGGCCGCTTACGGGCCGGCCTTGTACGGATACTTGGCGAAGATGCTGCTGATGGCCTGGTCGATGTCGGCCATCTTCTTTTCCGGGGTGCGCTTGGATGCTTCCGGCGCGCTCGCCGAACCGGTCCACACCATGCGGTTGTGGCGGCCATCCACCAGGTCCACGGTCAGCGTGCCTTCGCGGTAGCGGCTGACCTGCGCCTCGTTGTACCAGATCGGCATCGCCACGTAGGCGCGGTGGCGGTAGCTGTAGAACCACTCCACGTCGGTGCGCGGCACGTTCCAGACCGCGGTGCGGTCCTGCACGATGCCCTGGAAGTTCACCAGCAGGTCGCCGCCCTCCGGCACGTAGCGGTAGCCGCGCGCCTCCATCTCGCGGCGCACGTCCGCGCGGATACGCTCGGAGATCCAGGTCGAATAGCCCGCCTGTTCCATCGCGATCGGTTTGTAGAAGCCCCAGGTGCGGTACTGGCCGAAATCGGCGGTCGGGTCGCGGTCGGTGCGCACGGTGGGGCCGGTGGCGCAGGCCGACAGCGACAAGGCAACCGCGGCCAGCAGCGCGCTGGCCAGCAACTTGAAGGATCTGGACATGGCAGGTCTCCGGCGACGGGGCTGCCATGATCATCGCACCGCCTGCCATATCCGGCCTGAACGGCAGTGCACCGCGCGCGGAAACGCGAAAGCCCCGCGCGGGCGGGGCTTCCGGGGATGCCGAGGGGCTACCTGCCGCCCGCCAGCGTCGCGGTCAGTGCTTGAGGTTCTTACGCAGGCGCTCCAGCGCCTGCAGCTGCGCGGTGACCTCGGCCAGGCGCTTCTGCGCTTCGGCGATCTCCATCGCCTCGCCGCGACGCGCGATGATGCGCTCGGCCTCTTCCTTGGCGGCACGCACCGCCGCCTCGTCGATCTCGTCTGCGCGCACGGCGGTGTCGGCCAGCACCGTCACCACCGTCGGCTGCACCTCGAGGATGCCGCCGGAGATGGCGAAGTCGAGCTTGTCGCCACCCGGCAGGGTGACCACGACCTTGCCGGGCTTGAGCCGGGTGATCAGCGGGGCGTGCTTGGGCGCGATGCCCAGCTCGCCCAGCTCGCCGGTGGCCACGACCAGCTCGGCTTCGCCGTGGAAGATCTCGGCCTCGGCGCTGACGATGTCGCAGCGGATGGTGGATGCCATCGTGATTCCTTCCGTTCAGTCGAACGCGTCAATCGAAGCGGCGGCTCAGGCCGCCAGCTTCTTCGCCTTCTCGACGGCCTCGTCGATCGAGCCGACCATGTAGAACGCCTGCTCCGGCAGGTGGTCGTAGTCGCCGTCGCAGATGCCCTTGAAGCCGCGGATGGTTTCCTTCAGCGGCACGTACTTACCCGGGCTGCCGGTGAACACCTCGGCCACGTGGAACGGCTGGCTGAAGAAGCGCTCGATCTTGCGCGCGCGGGCCACCGCCAGCTTGTCCTCTTCGGACAGCTCGTCCATGCCCAGGATCGCGATGATGTCCTTCAGCTCCTTGTACTTCTGCAGGGTCTGCTGGACGCGCTGGGCGGTTTCGTAGTGCTCGTTGCCGATCACCAGCGGGTCCATCTGGCGGCTGGTCGAGTCCAGCGGGTCCACCGCCGGGTAGATGCCGAGCGAGGCGATCGAACGCGACAGGGTGACGGTGGAGTCGAGGTGGGCGAAGGTGG
>JBKBXH010000012.1:0-12710 GCA_046313655.1 Thermomonas sp.
CACTGCTGCACCACGGCTGCGTGATCGCCGGTATCCCCTTCACCGAGCCGGCACTGTCCACCACCCGCAGCGGCGGCACCCCGTACGGGGCCAGCCACGTGGCCGGCGGCGACGACCACCCCGAGCCGACCGAAGAAGAAGCCCTGCTGGCGCGCGCGCTCGGCCGGCGGGTGGCCGGGCTGGCGCGGAAGCTGCAGGCATGAGCGTGCAGCCCTACCTCGCCGGCGTGCTGCTGGCGCTGGCGCTGCTGTTCGCCGGCTGGGGGCTGGGGCATCCGCATCCGCTGGCCGGCCTGCTGGCATTCGCGCTGCCGCCGGCCCTGCTGGCAGTGGCGGCACTGCGCGGCTGGCGGCGCGCCGGCTTCACCGCCGGAATCCTGGCCCTGCTCTGGTTCAGCCACGGGGTGATGCTGCTGTGGGCGGAGCCGGGCGCGCGCGCCTGGGCGCTCGGCGAGACCCTGCTCGCGCTGCTGGTCGTGCACGCCGCCTGCCTGCCGGGCTGGCGCGCGCGCCGCCAGGCCCGCCACGCCGCCACTCGCCCATGACGACCCCGGATCCGCGCATGGCTGGCCTGCTGCCGGCGGTGATCGCACTGGTGCATGCCGGTGCGCGCGCCCTGCGCGACGGCGATCCCCAGCGCGCGCAGCACCTGCTGGAACAGGCCGCCGGGCAGGCCCCCGGCCACCCCGAGCCGCTGCGCTATCTGGCGATCGCACAATTGCAGGGTCGGCGCGCCCCCGCCGCGCGCGACACCCTGCAGCGCGCGCTGGCGCTGGCCCAGGACGATGCCCTGCTGCACACCGACCTCGGCAGCGTGCAGGCGGCCTGCGGCGACATCGCGCAGGCGCTGGACAGCTGGCGGCGCGCCTGCGCGCTGGAGCCGCGCCAGGCCACCGCCTGGTTCAACCTGGGCCGCAACCTGCAGCAGCAGGGCGAGACCGAGGCCGCGATCGCCGCGCTGGAACAGGCCTGCGCCCTGCTGCCGCAGGCGCTGCCGCCGCGCGTGCTGCTGGGCGATGCGCTGGTGCACGCCGGGCGCTTCGCCGAGGCCGCCGGCCACTACCGCGCCGCGCTGGCCGTGCATCCGGCCTGCGGGGATGCCTGGCGCGGGCTGTCCAACATCAAGACGGTGCCGCTGGGCGCGGCCGACGCCGATGCCCTGCGCGCGCAGCTGCAACGCCCCGACGTGGCCGCCAGCGACCGCATCGCGATGGGGCATGCGCTGGGCAAGCTCGAGGAGGACCGCGGCCGCCATCCCGAGGCGCTGGCCGCGTTCTCCGCCGCCAACGCCCTGCAGAAGCAACTGACGCCGTGGAGCGCCGATGCCTTCCGCGCCTACGTGCAGCAGGCGCTGGCGGCGACCGCCACGCTGCCCGCGCCGCTGGATCCACGGCTGGGCGAGGAGGTCATCTTCATCGTCGGCCTGCCGCGCTCTGGGTCGACCCTGTTCGAACAGATCCTGGCGGCGCACCCGGAGGTCGAGGGCGCCAGCGAACTGCCGGACCTCGGGATCGTGATCCAGCAGGAATCGCAGCGCCGCGGCCAGCCCTACCCGCAATGGGTGGCGCAGACCAGCGCCGCGGACTGGCACCGGCTGGGCCGCGAGTACCTCGCGCGCACCGCACGCTGGCGCCAGCGGCGGCCGCGCCATACCGACAAGCAGCCGGACAACTGGAAGCACGCCGGCATCCTGCGCGCCATGCTGCCCGGCGCGACCATCATCGAGACCCGCCGCGACCCGCTGGAAACCGCGTGGTCGTGCTTCAAGCAGCAGTTCTACAGCCAGCCGCATTTCGCCAACGACATGGCCGACATCGCGCTGTACATGCAGGGCTGCGCGCATGCGATGCAGCAGTGGCGCGCGCGCGACCCGGCGCGCATCCACCTGCACGCGTACGAGGCGCTGCTGGCCGCGCCCGAGGCGCGCATCCGCGCCCTGCTGGACGACTGCGGGCTGGAGTTCGACCCGGCCTGCCTTCAGTTCCACCGCGCCGGGCGCAGCGTGCGCACCGCCAGCGCCGCCCAGGTGCGCCAGCCGCTGCGCGCGAACACCTCGCGCGCGCTCGCCTACGGCCTGCTGCTGGAACCCCTGCTGGCGCTGCTGCAACTGCCGCTGCCGCTGTAAGCGGCCCGGTTTTCGGGGACAATGGCGGGCATGGACAACCTGCTCATCGTCACCACCGGCGGCACCATCGACAAGATCTACTTCGACGACAAGTCGGATTACCAGATCGGCGAGCCGCAGATCGGCATGATCCTGCGCGAGCTGGGGGTGAACTTCCGCTTCGCCATCATCCCGATCTTGCGCAAGGATTCGCTCCACATCAGCGACGAGGACCGCGAGCTGATCCGCGCCACCATCGCCGCCCAGCCCACCCGCCACGTGCTGGTGACACATGGCACCGACACCATGGTGCAGACCGCGCGGGTGCTGGCTGGCCTCGCCGGCAAGACCATCGTGCTGACCGGCGCGCTGAGCCCGGCCCGCTTCCGCGGCTCGGACGCGGAGTTCAACATCGGCTGCGCGATCGGCGCCGTGCAGTGCCTGCCCGAAGGCGTGTACATCGCCATGAACGGGCGCATCTGGGACCCGGCCCGGGTGCGCAAGAACGTCGAAGCCAACCGCTTCGAGGAAATCGACTAAGCGCCCGCCCAGGCCGCGCACCCGCCGCGCGAATCGGCGCCTGCCAGACGTCCTGCGCAACCACAAAAAACGACCCCGGCCGAAGCCGGGGTCGGGATGATGCGCCGGGAGTCCGGACGGATCAGTTGGTGCCGTAGCTCAGGGTGACCCCGGAGAACGCCGAGTACGCATACACCCGGATGTAGTAGGTGGTCGCGCTGGTCGGGGTCAGGGTGCAGGTCTCGTTGTTGCCGGTCAGGTACGGGCGGCAGGTGTAGCTGCTGGTGGTTGGCGTGCTGCCGGCGCGCACGTACAGGTCGGCATCGCCGGTGCCACCGGAGATCTTGATGGTGGCCGTCTTGCCCGCCGCCACCGCCAGGGTGTAGGTCGTGGACCAGCTGCCGGTGGCCACCGACGGCAGGTTGACCGTGGTGGTGCTGCCGCCACCCGCGGTGTAGTCGCCCACCAGGCTCACCCCGGAGAAGGCCGAGTAGGCCTTCAGGCGCACGTAGTAGGTACCGGCCGAAGGCGTGGCGAACGAGCAGCTCTCGGCGTTGCCCGACTTGTACGGACGGCAGTCGTAGGAACTGTCGGTCGGCGCGCTGCCGAACTTGACGTACATGTCGGCATCGCCGGTACCGCCCGACATGTTGAAGCTCAGGTTGGTCGCGCCGGCAGGCACCGCCATGGTGTAGACGATCTCGCTGCCGGTCGCCGCCGACAAGCCGGTCACGGTCACGCCCTTGGTCAGGGTGCCGCCGGTGCTACCGCCGCCACCGCCGCTCGGGCAGGTGACGCCGACGGCGGTGAAGGCCGCGGTGACGTCGGCGACGCTGTAGCCCAGATCCTGCGCTGCAGTCTGCACGCCGCAGGCGCCGCTGTTGAAGGTGCTGCTCGCCGTCCAGTAGTTCGCATTGGCGCGCGCAAACACCTTGAACGCCTTCGGCACGTTCCAGCCCGAGGTCTTGGCCAGGGTGCAGAACGCCTTGTTGTACACGCCCGAGCTGTAGTGCACGTCGAGGCTGCTGGTGTAGTTGGCGGCGTTGTCGATCGACTTGCCGTCCTGGGTCGGGTTGCACATGTAGCGCAGCGCACCGGTGCCCTTGAAGATCTCGGCACCGACCAGGAAGTCGTTGGTGCCCTTCCAGTAGTACTCGGTGGCCTCGCCGCCCATGTCGGAGAAGGCCTCGTTCATGCCGCCGGACTGGCCGGAGTAGGTCAGGTTCGAGTGCTGCTCGGTGAAGCCGTGCGAGACCTCGGGGCCGGCGACGTCGGAGCTGACCAGCGGGTAGAACGTGCTGGCACCATCACCGAAGCTCATGGTGGAGCCGTCCCAGAACGCGTTCTCGTAGCTGGTCTTGTAGTGCACGCGCATCACCAGCTGGAAGTTCAGCGCGTTGTAGCCGGTGTAGGCCGGGTACATGCTGGTGATCACGCCACCGAACTGGAAGGCGTCGTTGATCGGCGAATACCCGCCGTTGATGGCCTTGTAGGTGTTGCGCGGGCAGGTGTAGGTGTAGGCGGTGGTGCCGGTGGTGCCGCCGTTGAGGTTCACCGCCTTCACGTTGGTGTTGTTCATGGTGCAGGTGCTGCCGGACTGGGCGACGTCCATGTAGCCGTAGATCCCGCCCGAACCCCACTCGTACTGGCCGGTCTTGGTGTTGCCGCCGGGGCCGGTACCGACCAGCGCGTGCTGCAGGTTCTCCCACTTCTTGATCACCTGGCCGCTGTGCGCGTCGATCATGATGATCGGACGGGTCGGGTTGCCCGCCAGCGAGTCCGCGAAGAAGGTCACCGCATAGGCCAGATGGGCCTTGCCGGCGTCATCGATGAACACCACCAGGTCGGACTTCTCGTCGCGGGTCTGCATCGCGGACAGGGCATTGCCGAGCGCGATGCGCTTGCCCGCTGCCAGCGCGGCCGCGCGGGTCAGCTTGGGGGTGGTGCTGGGGATGTCGCTGTCCACGCCGGACACCAGGGTGCCGAACAGGGCGCGCACGTTGCCGGCACCATCCTCGCTCACCACCACGCCCTGGCCGAACACCGGGATGCCGCGCCAGGCCTGGTCGTAACGGTAGTTGCGCACGCCGTGGTCGGCGATCGCGTTCTTCATCAGCAGCGTGTTGTCGACATTCAGGCCGAGGAACTGCTCGTGGCGGCGGTGGGCCATGGTGGCCACGCCCTTGCCGGCGGTCAGTGCCTGGTACTGCTGGCGCAGCTGCGGCACGTTGCGCTGCAGCAGGTCAATGCGATCGGCGGCCTGCGCGCTGCCGGCGGCGAGCGCGAGCAGGATGGCGGTGCCGAGAAGGTGAGTACGGGAACAATTCACTGGTATTACCCCTGGGTGAGATTGGTTGGGGGGCCGTTGCTCGGCCCGGACGAACGACACAACCCCTGCGCCCCCTGGCGTGACACCGCCATGTTTTCCCTGACGCAGGCTTGCCCGCTTCCTGAACAGAAGCCGAAGCAGCAACCGACACTCCGGCGTCACCCTCGCACTGTCAAGAACAGTAAGGAATATTTATATTCCATTTGGAAATATATAGGCAGAGCCCGCCTATTTGCTTGGCCCTGCATTCCTCGAGCCGCCCTGCGTCGGTCGAGCAGCCCGCCTGGTGAGGCAGATTTTCTGCATCGCAACAAGTTTATGCGCTGACACTCCGCGTCACTTTGTGACACGACGAGCCTGTGCCTTTGGTCACAACACCTCAACCAGCGTCACGCCTCTGGCGTGACCAATACCGACAGCCCGTCGTCACAGGCCGCCGCCGGGACCAACTTTCAGAACATCCCGGTCTCGAGCCTGGCCACGTCCGACATCATGGCCTGGTTCCACGGCGGGTCGAACACCAGCTCGATGTCGGTCTCGGTGACGGTCGGGATCTGCTCCAGCTTGCTGCGCACGTCGCTGACCAGGATGTCGCCCATCCCGCAGCCGGGGGCGGTCAGGGTCATCCGCACCCGCACCCCGCGCCCGGTGCCACCCTCCGGCCGGTACAGCTCGGCCAGATACACCAGCCCCAGTTCGACGATATTGACCGGGATCTCGGGATCGAAGCAGGTGCGCAACTGCTCCCAGACCACGCGCTCGACGTCCTCGTCGGTGGCCCCTTCCGGCAGCGCCAGCGGCTCGGCGGGCGGCTTGCCGATGGCATCGCCGTCCTTGCCGGCGATCCGCATCAGGTTGCCTTCCACGAAGACCGTCCAGCTGCCGCCCAGTGCCTGGGTGATGTAGCCCACGGTCCCGGCCGGCAGGGTCACCTCATCGCCCTGCGGCACCAGCACGGCGGCGCAATCACGCTCGAAACGGACGGGTTCGCTGCTGCGGGAATACATGAATGGGCGTAAGGAACGGAGGGAACGGAGATTCGATAATCCGTACCATTCTAGTCCCAATCCCATTGCCCGTCTGCAGCCGCGATGGGATTATCGCCCGCCCTCCCCGGATCCCGTGCCATGCCGCCCACGTCCGCGCCCCGCTGGTATGCCCTGCCCCTGCTGGCACTGGGTGCGACCGGCTTCGCCGCGGCCTGGATGCTGGTAGCACTGGCGCTGGACCGGCAATGCGCCTGGCTGGCCCCGCTGGCCGCGCTGGACATGGTGCTGCTGCTGCGCATGGCGCGCTGGCCGGCCGGGCCCGCGCGCGCCGGCTGGGCGGTGCTGGCCACGCTGGCGGTGGTGGTGGCCGCCAACTTCCTGATCATCGCCGGGCAGGTCGGGCAGAACTTCGACATCCGGCCGTGGCAATCGGCCCTGCTGATCGGCCCCGGCTACGCCTGGCTGCTGGCCGGGCTGGCCATCGACCGCGCCGACCTGCTGCTGTTCGCGCTCGGCGTGCTGGTGGCGGCCTGGGCCGGCTTCAGTGGCCGCCGTCCAGCGCCTTCAGCTCGCTGACCAGCGCATTCGCCATCTCCGCGCCGTCGCCGTACAGCATGCGGGTGTTGTCGGCGTAGAACAGCGCGTTCTCGATCCCGGCGAAGCCCGTGCCCTTGCCGCGCTTGATCACGATGACGTTCTTCGCGCTAACCACGTCGAGGATCGGCATACCGTAGATCGGGCTGGACGGATCGGTCTTCGCCACCGGGTTCACCACGTCGTTGGCGCCGATCACCAGCGCGACGTCGGTGTTGGGGAACTCCGGGTTGATGTCGTCCATGTCCGCGATCAGGTCGTAGGGCACGCCGGCCTCGGCCAGCAGCACGTTCATGTGGCCGGGCATGCGCCCGGCCACCGGGTGGATCGCGAACTTCACCTTCACCCCGCGCGCAATCAGGCGCTGGGTCAACTCCCAGATCTTGTGCTGGGCCTGCGCCACCGCCATGCCGTAGCCGGGCACGATCACCACGCGCTCGGCATAGGCCATCATCGCCGCCACGTCGGCCGCCTCGATCGGCTTCATGCTGCCGGCGATGACCTGCGCTCCGGCCGTCGCGCCGCCGAAGTTCGAGAACAGCACGCTCTTGATCGACCGGTTCATCGCCTTGGCCATCAGCCGCGTCAGCAGCATGCCGGCCGCGCCGACCATGGTGCCGGCGATGATGAGGGCCTCGTTGCCCAGCACGTAGCCTTCGAACGCCACCGCCAGGCCGGTGAAGGCGTTGTACAGCGAGATCACCACCGGCATGTCGGCGCCGCCAATCGGCAGCGTCATCAGCACGCCCAGCGCAAGCGCCAGCACGAAGAAGGCGACGATCCACGGCAGCGCCAGGGTGTGCAGCGCCATCGCCCCGCAGGCCACCGCGGCGACGGCCACGAGCGCGTTGAACCACTGCTGGCCGGGGAAGGTGTAGCGCTTGTCCATGCGCCCGTCGAGCTTGGCCCAGGCGATGACCGAGCCGGTCAGCGAGACCGCGCCGATCAGCGCGCCGACCACCGCCAGCACCGCCGCCACCCGGCCGTTGGCCGCACCCACCGCGCTCCAGCGCACCAGCTCCATCGCGCCGATCGCGGCCGCGCTGCCGCCGCCCATGCCGTTGAACAGCGCCACCATCTGCGGCATGTCGGTGATCGCGACTTTGCGGCCCCAGGCCCAGTTCAGCGCGACCCCGAGCACGATCGCCACCGCCATCAGCGCCAGGTTGTGCATCCCCGGCAGGAAGAAGGTGGCGAAGGTCGCCAGCAGCATGCCCACGCCCGCCCACTGGATGCCGCTGCGCGCGGTCTTCGGGCTGGCCATGCGCTGCAGGCCGAGCAGGAACAGGGTGGCGGCGACGAAATAGCTCAGCTTCACCAGGGCCAGCACGCTCACTTGCCGCCCTCCTGCTTGCTGGACTTGAACATCTCCAGCATGCGCTCGGTCACCACGTAGCCGCCGGCGGCGTTGCCCGCACCCAGCAGCACCGCGACGAAGCCCAGCGCCTGCTCGGCCGGGGTGTCGGCGTGCCCGAGCACCACCATCGCGCCGATCAGCACGATCCCGTGGATGAAGTTGGAACCGGACATCAGCGGGGTATGCAGGATCACCGGCACCCGGCTGATGATGACGTGCCCGGCGATCGCCGCCAGCATGAAGATGTACAGCGCCACGAACCCGTCGCCCACAGCCCGCCTCCCCGGTTGCCTGCCCGCATCATAAACACGCCCCGGCACGGCATGCCACGCCGGCCGCCCGCCCGCATGTCAACCGCGCCCGGGCGCGTGCGTTTCCCTGCCACGGCCACGCACTCCCGCCTGGCCCGTGCCCCCGGGACCGCCATGCTGCTGCTTGCTCCCGCTAAGCTTGCGCCGGTGAACGCCGAATCACCGCCGCCCGCCGCCGGCCCGGCCACGCTGGAGGAGTTCCTGCGCGCGATCGAAGCGCGCGCCTTCCGCTTCGCCGAGCTCGGCCTGCGCCACCGCGACGACGCCCTCGACGCGGTGCAGGACGCGATGCTGAAGATGCTGGGCTACCGCGACCGCCCGGCATCGGAATGGTCGCCGCTGTTCTGGAGCATCCTGCGCAACCGCATGACCGACATGCAGCGGCGCGGGCTGTTCCGCCTGCGCTGGCTGCTGCCGGGCAGCAGCGACCGCGACGGCGAGCCGCTGGACTGGGCCGACGAAGACAACCCGGACCCGTCCCGCCACCACGACGGCCAGGAGGCCTGGCAGCGGATCGGCAGCGCCCTGCGCCGGCTGCCCGCGCGCCAGCGCGAAGCCTTCACCCTGCGCGTGCTGGAGGAGCTGGACGTGGCCGAGACCGCCCGCATCATGGGCTGCAGCGAGGGCTCGGTGAAAACCCACCTGTCACGCGCGCGCGCGGCGCTGCAGGAGCAACTGGAGGACTTCCGATGACCTACCCGCCCCCCTCCGCCGACCGCGACGCCGGCCGCGACCTGCTGTTCGATGCCAGCGTGCGTGCGCACCATGCCGAGGCCCTGCAGCGGCTGTCGCCGCGGGTGCAGGCGCAGCTGGCGCAGCGCCGCAACGCCGCCCTGCGCGGGCAGCCGGCCGCCGCGCGGCGCTCGCATCGCCTGCATTTCGCCGCCGCCGGTTTCGCCACCCTGTGCGCGCTGGCGCTGGGGCTGCATTTCCAGCCGGCGCCCTCGGAGGCTCCCGATGCCCTGCTGCCGACGCCGACCACGGCGGCGGTGGCCGCCCCCACCCACAAGGCCACGCGCGCGCCGTCCACCCTGCTCGACGAAGACCCCGAGTTCTATGCCTGGCTGGGCTCCTCCGATGCCCGCCGGGTCGCCATGGAGTAAGCCCCGATGACCCGCATGACCCAGACCCTCGTCCTTGCGCTGGCCCTGTCGCCGGCGCTGGCCCTCGCCCAGCAGGCCGCGCCGCCGTCCGCATCGGCATATCCGGAATGGGACAAGCTGAGCCCGGCCCAGCGCGAAACCCTGGTGGCGCCGCTGCGCGACCGCTGGAACGGCAATCCGGACGAACGCGCGCGCATGCTGGAACGCGCCCAGCGCTGGCAGCAGATGGCCCCCACGCAGCGCGACCGCGCCCGCAGCGGAGCCGAGCGCTGGGAGGCGATGACGCCGGAACAGCGCGAGCAGGCGCGCGCGGTGTTCCATGCGGTGCGCGGGATGGACAAGGATGCGCGCCGCGCGTTCATGGACCAGTGGCAGCAGATGAGCCCGCAGCAGCGTGCGGACTGGGCCAGGGCGCACCCCGCGCCGGCGCATCCCGAGGACCGCTGAGCCGGCCGCGGGCGGGCGCGCCCGCCGCCCCGCGCCGACTGCTTCCGCGCCTTCCTGCACAACCATTGGGTGGGGATGGCGGTGTTCGCGGGGATCGCCGTCGCCCTGGCCCTAGGCCACTGAAGCCTCAGACAGCCAACCGATGGCTACGTAGGCGCAGCCCCGCTGCGATCTGGAACGCCCCGTACACCAGAGCACCCGCACCTACCCACAACGCCACGGTCAGCAGGGCGATGCCCGGATTCGACAGGAACAGGACTCCCAATACCAGTACCAGCACCCCGCTGAGGATCAGCAGCCACTCATCGCGGACCAGCTTGCGGACGTGAATCGCAAATACGATGCGCGCGATGCCGGCCACGACCAGCCAAATGGCCAGCAGCCACAGCATGGCCTCCGCCATCGCCAGGGGATCGCGCAGCGCCAGCAAGCCGAACGCCAACGACACCAGTGCGTACAGCAGCAACAGCCAGCGCGGCAAGGCGGCGTCATGCCGGACCATGCTCACGAAGCTGACGGCGGCATCCGCCAACGACAGCAGGCCGAACGCGAGCACCAGCACGACCACGGAGCGTTCCGGCCAAAGCAGCATCCCGAGCCCGAACAGGATGCCGGTGATGCCGTACAGGACGAATACCCACCAACTGCGCGAAATCGAATGCTCGACCAGTGCCATTGCCGCTCCCCCGCCAGTGAATGGATGTTCGCCGTGAACCTACCCGGTGCGATGTTAAGCCGGTGCCAGCGTGCCGGCCCGCGGGACCGCGCCACTCACGCCACCCGCGCGCAGACCCAGGCCTCCACCCGCGCCACCCCGGCCGCGCGCAGCGCGGCAGCGGCGGCGTGCAGGGTGGCGCCGGTGGTCATCACGTCGTCGAACAGCACCACATGCGCCGGCAGCGGCACGTGCGCGCGCACCGCGAACGCCCCCTGCCGGGGGCGGGGGCGGGCTGCGGCATCCAGCCGGGTCTGCGCCGCGGTGGCACGGCGGCGCTGCAGCAGGTCGGTGCGCAGCGGCAGGCCGAGTGCGCGTGCCAGTGGCCGCGCCAGTTCCAGCGCCTGGTCGTAGCCGCGCCGACGCAGGCGCGAGCGATGCAGGGGCAGCGGCAGCAATGCCCCGGGGCGCGGCAGCGCGGCGAAGCGTTCAGCCAGGCAGCCGGCCAGCACGCGGCCGGCGGCGAAATCGGCGTGGAACTTCAGCCGCGGCAGCAGCACGTCCAGCGGGAAGGCGTAGGCGAATGCGGCATGCACCGCGTCCAGCGGCGACGCCGAGGTCGCGCAGTCCGTGCAGCCGCTGGGCTGCGCCAGCGGCAGCGCGCAGCGCGGGCAGGCCCGCGCCGACCACGGCAGCGCCGCGCGGCAGCCGGCGCACAGGTCGCACCCGCGCATCCCGCCATCGCCGCAGATCACGCAGCGCGGCGGCAGCAGCCAGGCCAGCGGGGCGCCGTCAACTTGCGCGGCTTTATGTTGGTTGACGGCGGCAGGCATGCGTCCCAGACTGCCGGCTTGCCCGTTTGCCGTCAGTCGGAAAACCACCATGTCCGAGGTCACCGCCTTCCCCGTCCGCCACGACTGGAGCCGCGCCGAAGTCGAAGCCCTGTTCGCGCTTCCCTTCCCCGAGCTGCTGCATCGCGCCGGCACCGCCCATCGCCAGCATTTCGATCCCAGCGAGGTGCAGGTCAGCACCCTGCTGTCGGTGAAGACCGGCGGCTGCCCCGAGGATTGCGGCTATTGCCCGCAGGCGGCGCGCTACCACACCGGGGTCGCGGCGACCAAGCTGATGGAGACCGAGGCGGTGGTCGAGCGCGCGCGGCAGGCCAAGGCGGCCGGTGCTTCGCGCTTCTGCATGGGCGCGGCCTGGCGCAGCCCGAAGGACCGCGACATCCCGAAGGTGGCGGCGATGATCCGCGAAGTGAAGGCGCTGGGGCTGGAGACCTGCGCCACCCTCGGCATGCTCAGCGGCACCCAGGCGCAGGCGCTGAAGGCGGCCGGGCTGGACTACTACAACCACAACCTCGATACCGACCCCGAGTACTACGGGGACATCATCCACACCCGCGAGATGCAGGACCGCCTGGACACCCTGGCGCACGTGCGCGACGCCGGCATGAAGACCTGCTGCGGCGGGATCGTAGGCATGGGCGAATCGCGCCGCCAGCGCGCCGGCCTGCTGCAGACCCTGGCCAACCTGCCGGCGCATCCGGACTCGGTGCCGATCAACCGCCTGGTGCAGGTGGAAGGCACGCCGCTGCACGGCACGGTGGAGCTGGACCCGTTCGAGTTCGTGCGCACCGTGGCGGTCGCGCGCATCCTGATGCCGGCCTCGATGGTGCGGCTGTCGGCCGGGCGCGAGACCATGAGCGACGAGCTGCAGGCGCTGTGCTTCCTGGCCGGCGCGAATTCGATCTTCTACGGCGAGAAGCTGCTGACCACCGGCAACCCCGACACCGAGCGCGACCTCGCGCTGTTCGCGCGCCTGGGCCTGCGCCCGATGGCGATCGAATCCGCGCAGGACGACCGCATCGACGCCTGCACCACCACGGTGCACGCCGGGATCACCGAAGCGGCCTGAGCATGCCGCGGCCGCTGCTCACCATCCGCGTCGCCGCGCTGCGCGAGCAGCGCATCGCGCAGCAGCGCCTGCGCCTGCGGCGCACCGTGCTGCGCCGCGACGGCATGCGCTGCGAGGTGCAGGACGCAGGCGGCGGATCGCGCTGGCTGCTGGATTTCTGCGGCAACGACTACCTCGGCCTGGCGCGCCATTACAGCGTCGCCGGCGCGCTGCAGGACGCCGCCGCGCGCACCGGTGCCGGCGGCGTGGCCTCGCACCTGGTCTGCGGCCACCGCGCCGAGCACGCCGCGCTGGAGCGCGCGGTGGCCGACTGGCTGGGCGCACCGGAGGCGCTGCTGTTCGGCAGCGGCTACGCGGCCAACCTGGCGGTGCTGCAGGCGCTGCTG
>JBKBXH010000013.1:0-11526 GCA_046313655.1 Thermomonas sp.
GCCGCATCACGTCGATCTGGCGCTCGGTCAGCAGCCGGCGCAGGCCGTCCAGCGAAGGCGTGCCGGCCGCCGCGGCGGCCGGCGCATCGCTGCTTGCCGCCTGCAGGCGCGGATCGCCCGGCTGCCAGCCCTGCGCCTGCGCGCTGGCCAGCAGCAGCGGCGGCACGTAGATGCCGCCGGCCAGCACCAGCCGGATCGCCGAGAGCATCACGTCCGGGGAGTAGGCCTTGGGGATGAAGCCCTGCACCCCGAGCTCCATCAACGTGCGCATCAGCGCCACGTCCTCGGCGCCGGACAGCACGATGATCGGCAGCGCGGGTGCGGTCTCGCGCAGGCGCGCGATGTGCGCATGGCCGTGGGTGCCGGGCATGGTGATGTCCAGCAGCGCGAGGTCGAGGCTGTCGCGGTGCTCGGCCAACGCCTGCTCGAGTTCGTCCTGGCGCATCGCGACCACGGTTTCCACCGCCGGGTCGAGTTCGGCCAGCTTGAGCTTGACGCCTTCGATGATCAGGCGGTGGTCGTCCGCCAGCAGTACTTTCACATAGCCACCTGCATGCAAGCGCCGCGCGCTGCGGCGGCGTGGCGTTCCCCGCGAATGGCCGGCGGCCATCCGTCTCGTCCCACGCATTCCACGATAGAAGCCGGCGCGAGCGGACAGCAATCCGCCGCGCTCGTCCCTACGGCATAGCTCCTACGCCATATGGCCGCGCGGCGGGCCGCATCCAAGAATGCCGCCACGCATGCCGCCCCGGCAGCGCCTACCCGATCCACCCATGACGATGACCGCAGCCCTCCGCATGCGCGCCGCCACGTACGTCCTCGCCGGCGTGGCGTTGGCCTGCGGCCCGGTGTCGGCGTCGCCGTTGGCGCAGGAGGCAGTGCAGGACGCAGTGCCGCAGGCGGCGCGGGAAACAGTGCAGCAGGCACTCCAACCGTCGGTGTCCATGCCGGCGCAGGTCCGGGCGGATGCGGTGGAGGAGGTGCAGGCGCCGCCATCCGCATCACCAGCGCCATCGCCGTCGCCATCACCCTCGCTTCCGGCGCTGCGCGAGCGCGGCGTGCTGTTCAAGGTCACGCCGCCGCAGCCCGCGCCGCTGCCGGCGGACATGGCCGTGCGCACGGAATTCGCCCCGCCTGCGCCCAGCTACCTGCTCGGCACCATCCATTTCGGCACGCCGCAGGAGCAGGGCATCGACTACGCCGTGCTCGCGCCGCTGCTGGAGGGTGCCGGGGCATTCGCCAACGAGGTGGACGTGGATTCGCCGTGGCGACCGGAGTACGACGGCTACCGCTGGCTGCCGCTGGAGACGCCGCTGGAATCGATGGTCGGCCAGGATGCGCTGGCCCTGGCGCAGGCGCTGCTGCCGGCGGTGCCGCGCCAGGACTTGCAGCGGATGAAGCCGTGGGCGGTGCTGGCCCTGCTGGAGGCGCGCGGCGAGAACGCCAGCGAGGCCAGCATGGACACCCGCCTGCAGCGCATGGCCGCGGCCGCGGGCAAGCGCATGCTGCATCTGGAGACGCTGGAGCAGCAGTTGCAGGCGCTGGATTGCGTGCCGGCCGCGGAGCACGCGCAGGTGCTGGCGGAGCGCCTGCGCAAGTCGTGGGTGCTGCGGATCGAATCGGCCGAGGCGATGGCGTTCTACCGCAGCCGCAACCTCGAGGCCTGGCTGGCCAGCATCAATCGCATGGACGGGCTGGATGCGCCGGCGCGCGAGGTGGAGCAGCGCGCGCGGCTGTGCCTGCTGGAGGAGCGCAATGCGCGCTGGATCGGTCCACTGGAGACGCTGTTCCAGGACGGCGGCGGTTTCGTGGCGGTGGGCGCGGTGCATCTGGTCGGGCCGGATGGCCTGATCGCGCGCCTGCGCCGGGATGGGTACACGGTCGAGGCGGTGCCGCTGTAGGCACCGCTTCGCGTTGGTGGGGAACGACGGAATCACGAGGGAGCAGGACGGATGGCATTCGGGATGCGCGGCGACCGGCAGGTCCATTGGGGGCAGGGGGCGTTTCTGAGCCCGCAGCATTTGCAGGCGCAGGACGCCTGGGGCCAGGCGTGCCGGCATGCGCTGCACCTGCGCATGACGCCGTTCCCGTGGGGGTTCGAGGCGCTGCGCCTGCGCGAGGATGCGCTCGCCAGCGGGGTGGTGGACGTGGAGCAGTGCGTGCTGGTGACGCGCCAGGGCGAACGCCTGCATGGCGGCAGTGCTGATGGCGGCGCCGGCAACATGCGCGTGCCCCAGCGCAACATCGCGGAGCTGCGGGTGGCCAGCAACGATCCGATCCCGCTGTGGCTGGTGTTCGATCCCGAGCGCACCCTGCAGGGCCTGGGACGGGCCGAGTCCGGGCGGATGCAGGCACGGCACGCGCTGGCCAGCGAGAGCCTGGCCGACCCGTTCGACCCGCAGGCGCCGGAAGCGGACGTCGATTTCCTCCTGTACCAGGCCAACATCGTCACCGGCCAGGACGAGAACGCCGAGGCGATCGTGCGCGGCGCCGACGGCTACAAGTTCGCCGAGCTGCTGCCGGCCGGGCCGGGCAAGTTCAAGCTCTCCGCCGACTACATCCCGCCGGTCACCGCGATCGCGGCCTCGCACAACCTCGCGCGCTGGACCCGCGCGCTGCGCGACCTTTTGATCTCGCGCGGCCAGGATTTCGCCGCGATCAAGCGCCAGCGCGGCATCCGCGCGGCCTCCACCAGCGCGCAGGAAGTGATGCGGGTGGCGATGATGCAGACCTTCGCCCGCCACGTGCCGCTGTTCCAGGAGCATGCGCGGCTGGGGACGGTCGGCGCCTATGCGATGTACCAGGACCTGCGCCGGCTGGTCGCGGAGTTCTCGGTGTTCTCCGAGGATATCGGCTATTTCGGCGAGCTGGCTGGCAATCCGCGCGACACCGAGCTGCCCGACTACGAGCACGAGGACCTGCGCCGCTGCTTCCGGCTCGGCTTCGACCGCGCCGAGGCCCTGATCAAGGCGCTCACCGTCGGGGCCGAGGTCGGCATCACCCTGGCCTACGACGGCCGCTTCTACCGCGCCGACCTCCCGGCCAACCTGTTCGAGAGCGACAAGACCCGCTTCTACCTCGCGTTCGAGTCCGAGCAGAAGGGCGCCGACCTGTTCGCGCGGCTATCGCGCACCGGCAAGATCGCCTCGCTGGACGAGATGCCGCGGCTGCTGTCGGCGGCGCTGTTCGGCCTGAAGATCGACCTGCTGCCGGTGCCACCCGAGGAGCTGCCGCAGAAGAGCCCGAACACCACGTATTTCCTGGTGGATACCACACATCCGTTCTGGCAGATGATCAAGAACGGCCGCAACATCGCGGTGTTCTCCGACCTGCCGCCGGATTCGACCGTCATCAAGCTGTACCCGGTCGCGGGACAGGAGTGACCCATGGCCCGGTTGCTGCACCATTTCTCGCCGGTGTTCGCGTTCGGCCTGGCGCTGGACGAGCAGGTGGCCGCGGGCCAGGCCGGTGACGCCGCGGCCAGCGTCACCGCGCGCGCGCGCGAACTGATCGAGCGCGCGCGCAGCGCGGCGCTGGCCGACGGCAAGCGCCCCGAGCAGGTGGACGATGCCGCGTTCGCGGTGGTGGCCTGGATCGACGAGATCATGGCCCGCAACCCGGTCTGGCTGACCAGCGGGGTGCCGCCGCTGCAGGTGGCGATGTACACCACCAACAACGCCGGCAACGAGTTCTTCAGCCACCTGTCCGCGCTCAAGCAGGAGCAGGACGAGGTGCGCGAGGTGTATTACCACGCCCTGCTGTGCGGGTTCGTCGGCCAGTATTACTACGAGACCGGGGACACCGGCGAGCTGGGCAAGCTGAAGGAGCTGCACGCCCGCCAGCTGCCGGTGGCGCCGGCGCCGGTGCATACCCTGCGCGAGGAAAAGATCACCCCGCAACCGTACGGCGTGCCCGATCCGCCGGGCCCGAAGCTGCCGCGCCAGTGGGACCGCGCGTTGCTGGGCATCGGCGCGCTGGTCGCGCTGCTGATCCCGCTGGCCTACCTGCTGTGGATCCTGCTAGCCGCGCCCAAGCCGCTGCTGTCGGTGCCGGTGCAGCAGGTGGTGGCGAAGTTCAACGCCGATTGCGCCGAGCTGGCCGCCGAGGTGGATGAGGACAGCGGCGCGGTCAAGCTGCGCGGCTACGCCAAGAGCACCGAGGACATGGCCGCCGTCCGCCAGCAGCTGGCGGCGATCGAAGGGGTGAAGTCGGTGGATGCCCAGCTGCAACTGCGCATCTGGCCGCATTGCGAGGTGGTGCGGCTGCTGGCGCCGTACAAGGCGCGCAATGACGACAGCGGGCAGCACCTCGCCATCACCCCCAGCGTCGGCCATTCCGATCGTTTCCTGGAAGGCGAGAACGTGATCGTGAAGCTCCAGCAGCCGAACTACGACGGCTACCTGTACGTCGATTACTACACCGTCAACGGCGACGTGGCGCACATCTATCCGAATGCCGGCGAACCCGGCAGCGGGCGCCTGCTGCACGCGCTGGAACAGTTCGAGGTCGGCGCCACCCCGGCCAGGACCTGGACGATCTGCCCGCCGTTCGGGCAGGAGATGATCACCGTGGTCGCCTCGCCGCGCCCGCTGTACCAGGAGACCCTGCCCGAGGTGCAGCCCGCGCAGGAGTACCTGCCGAAGCTGCGCCGGATGCTGGAGGAGAACCGCGGCAACCCGCAGCTGCTGGCCGCGCACCTGTTCATGCAGACCGAGCCGGAGACCGATCCGGCGCGCAAGCAGCAGGCGCTGGCCGCCTGCGCCGCCCCCGATGACGGCGCGCCGCCGCAGGAGCCCACCCAATGAGCCCGCTGAGTTTCGTGGAAAATCTGTTCTCGTCGATCGCCGGCGTGTTCTCGCGGATCGGCGCGCTGTACTCGCGCGGGTCGGATGCCGCGCGCAAGCCGTGGCTGCGCTGGATCGTGGTGACCCTGCTGCTGGCGCTGGTGCTGGCCGGGCTGGTGTTTCTGGCCCTGGCGATCCTGCCGCAGCTGCCAATGCGGTTCTGGCAGGTGCTGGGATTGTGCGTGGTGGTCGCGGTAGTGCTGTGGTGGTTCATGGCCGGCCAGCGCAAGGCCTCGTTGAAGGGCCGCACCCGCAAGCGCATCGGCGACCTCGGCCCGGGCAACGCGGAGGAGGAGCGCGAGCCGGTGGCGAAGATGGCCGCCGCCATCGACGAGGCCAAGCGCACCATCGCGCGCGCGCCGGAGATCGCGCAGGGGCGCACCCCGCTGTACCGCATCCCGTGGGTGCTGTTCATCGGGGACGCCGCCGCCGACGTGGCCGGGCTGCTACGCGCCGGCAGCGAGGTATCGCCGTTCCCCGCGCCGGACAAGCCGGAAATGGAGCCGGATGCGGTCTGGCGCTGGTGGTTCTTCAAGTCGATGATCGCCATCGAGGCCCACCCGCGCCTGGTCTGCGACGCCGGTGCGCGGCTGGAGCGGGGGCTCTGGTACCAGGCCCTGATGAAGCTGGCCGACGAGCGCGAGAAGCTGCCGCTGAACGGGATCGTGGTAGCGGTGGCGGCGCAGACCCTGCTGGGGCCGGCGGAGGCGTTGAAGGACACCGCCACCCGCCTGCGCCGGCTGGTGGACGAGGCGATGGAGCACCTGCAGGTGCAGATGCCGGTGTACTTCGTGGTCAGCGGCCTGGACCGGCTGCCGGGCTATGCCCAGCTGCGCGCCAGCCTGCCGCAGGAGGCCTTCGCGCAGGCGTTGGGGCACCGGTTTGCGGAAAACGAGGTGGTCAGCGCGGCCAGCAGCGGGCGCATCGACGAGCTGATGCAGCCGATCGAGGACCGCCTGCACGCGCTGCGCATGACCATGCTGCGCGCCCAGCACACCCCGGCGCAGCGGCGCGCGGTGTTCGACTTCATCGAATCCCTGCGCAAGGCGCGCAGCGGGCTGGCGCAGTTCGTGGGGCTGATGCTGGAGGACAACCCGTTCCAGCGTACCCCGCGCTGGCGCGGCCTGTACTTCGCCGGCGCCGCGGATGCGGCCCACCGCGGCGGGGCGTTCGTCGCCGACCTGTTCACCCGGTTCCTGCCCAGCGACCAGCCGCTGGCGGGCAGCAGCTTCCGCGGCAACGCCGGCCGGATGGCGATCGCCGGGGCTGGGGTGCTGGCGATGCTGGGGCTGTCGGCCTCGTTCGCCTATGGCCTGAAGGTCGCGCACCGCGATGATGCCGCGCTGCTGGCGCAGACCCGCAGCGCGTGCGCCGACGTGGCCGACCGCACGTCCACCGGGCGCATCGAATGGGTGGCCAGCTGTGGGCGCACCATCGAGGAGCTGGAGGCGGCGCAGGGCGAGACCTGGCTGAGCTTCGGCGTGCGCCGCGCCGATGCCGACATCGACCGCCTCAAGCAGCGGGTGGTGGAGGATTTCGCCAACCTGATCCTGGCGCCCGAGGACCAGATGCTGTCGACCGACATCGATCAGCGCCGGGCCGGGATCGAGCACCTGCTGGCGCTGAGCCAGCGCCTGCGCCTGCTGGAGGCCTGCACCGGGCGCGCCAATGGCTGCCGCGAGCGCGAGCTGCCGAACAATGTCAGCTTCGATGCGCGTTCGCGCCTGTTCGCGCCCTTCGTGAGCGCCAACAACGATACCCGGCGCGACCGCGACAACGCCGACGCCCTGTTCGCCACCTACCTCGGCTACCTGCGGTGGCAAAAAAAAAACGTCCGTGAGGCCGAGCGCGCCCGCCTGGAAGGCCTGCTGAACAAGCTGCTGGCCAGCTACACCCCGCGCGCGGTCGACCTGCGGCAGTGGGCGGATGCGCGCGGCAACGGCCTCGACCTGGCGACCTTCTGGTTGCCGCAGGGCGCGGTGGTGGGCACCGACGGCGGGCCCATGGCCGGCATCTCCCGCGCCTATACCCGCGACGCCTGGGATGGCGTGGTGCAGCCGATGCTGACCACCCTGCGCCGGCAGGTGCCGGACCGCGCGTCCCGCATCGACGATCTGCGCGATGCCTACTTCCACGACTACTTCTCGCAGTGGGAACGCTTCCAGGCGCGCTTCGGCGACGGCCTGGGGCTGTGGCGCGGGCGCTACGGCGATCTGCTGGCGCGCGCGGGCGGCAAGGAGGACCCGTACGCGCTTTTTTTCGCTTCGGCCCAGCGCAACCTGTACGAGCTGCCGTTCGACTGGCCGCTCGCTGCGCGCTGGGCCGCGACCTGGGCGCAGATGAAGACCGGCTGGCTTTCCTCCTGGCGTCCGTTCGGACGCTTCGTGGCGGACGGGTTCCGTTTCGGCGGCGAGCGCATCCCGCCGCCGGTCTGGCTGCTGGCGGTGCGTGAGACCCAGTTCGACGTGCTGGCACGCCAGCGCCCCGACTATGCGCGCGCCTACCTGCGGCTGCAGGCGGAGGGCTCGGGCGAGGATGTGTACCAGCTCGCCTCCGACCTGTTTGCTGGCAAGGGCAAGGCCGACAAGCCGCCGGCCAGCGACTACACCCGCCTGCTGGACGCGGTGGACAAGCCGCCCGAGCGTTATGCCACCGCGTTCAAGGGGGGCGACCTGGCCGCCTGGTCGGTGGTGCAGGGGCCGTCGCGCCTGCTGCTGTTCCTCACCGTGCACCGCGCCGGCCAGTACGTGCAGGCGCGCTGGCGCGAGAGCGTGGTGACGCCGCTGGCGGCATTGCCGCCGGAGCAGCAGGTGGATGCGCTGTATGGCCCGCAGGGCAAGCTGGCGGCCTTCGTCAACGACTGGCTGAAACCATTCATCAGCGAAAAGGAGCGGCTGCCGCTGAAGGTCGCGGGCGTGGCGATGCCGCTGTCGCCGGCCTACCAGGGGATGGTGGCGGCGGAGCGCCGGTTCCAGCCGGTGCTGGGCAACGTCGCGCCGTTCCTGGCCGGCAGCTTCACCCTGCTGCAGCCCAGCCAGCTGGGGGCGCTGGACGAGGGCGAATCCGGCACCGTGTTCGAGGTGGAATGCCGCGAACGCGTGTACCGCGCCAGTTCCGCCGGCCCGTCGCTGGCGGATGCCACCGCGCAGGTGTTCTGGTCGCCGTCCAGCTGCCTGCAGGCGCGCATCCGCATCCCGGTGGCGGTGCCCGCAGGCGAGGCAGCGGCGACCCAGGAGTTCGACCCCGCCACCAGCCAGATGCACCCGGCGCCGTCCAGCGCGGAGGAGGTGGTGCTGGTGCGCACCTACGCCGGCGCGGATGGATTCGCCGCGCTGCTCAAGGACTTCGCGACCGGGGCGCATGCCTACGCGCTGGAGGATTTCCAGTCCAGCTACAGCCCCGCGCAGTGGGCACCGTTGCGCCAGCGCCTGGCGCAGCTGGGCTTCCGCGGCGCGCGGGTGTTCCTGAAGGTGGAGCTGTCCGACGAAATGCAGCGCTACCTCGGTGCCAGCAGTGCGCGCGCGGAAGTGCCCGCCGTGATCCTCGATTGAACCTAACCCAGCGGAGGCCCCATGGCCATCGACGTGAATGAACTGCTCGCGCCCATCCCGGGCGGCGATCCCGCCGGCAGCGATGCCAGCTTCTCCGACCTGTTCGACCGCATCCGCGAGGCGCGCCGCGCGGACGATCCCAACCTGGCCCAGGGGGATTGGCAGACCGAGCTGAAGGTGGCCGACTGGCGCGAGGCGCAGTCGCTGTCCGAGGATGTGCTGCGGCGGATCAGCAAGGACCTGCAGGCCGCGGTCTGGCTGGGCGAGGCGCTGATCGCCCGGCATGGGCTGGAGGGGGCGCGCGACGGCTTCGACCTGCTCACCGGCTTGCTGGAGACGTATTGGGACGGCCTGTACCCGCGCGCCGAGGACGGGGACCTGGAGGAGCGTGCCGGCAAGCTGGCCTGGTTCGCCGCCTGGGGCGGCAAGGCGCTGCTGGGCGTGCGCCTGAACGATGATCCGCAGGCCCCGCTGACCCTGGCCGGCTGGATCGATTCGCGCGAGGTGGACAACCTCGGTCGGCAGAACGCCGAGGCCTACCAGGCCGCGCTGGACGAGGGCCGCATCAATGGCGAGACCTTCGATTCCCGCCTGCAGGCGGTGCCCGAGGCGATGCTGCGCGAACGCATCGAGCAGGTGCAGGCGGCGCGCGAGGCATTCGCGCGGTTGGCAGCCGCCAGCGATGCCCGGCTCGGGCGCGAGGCGCCCAGCCTGGCCGCGATCGACGATGCCTTGAAGAAGATCCAGACCGTGTATGCGCGGCTGGCCAGCGCCAAGGGCCTGGGCGGGGTGGCGGCCGCCGATGGCGAGCCCGCCGCCGGCGAGGTGGGTGGGCTGGCGGGCGCTGCAGCATCGGCGGGCGCGGCGCTCGACCTCAATGCCTCCAGCCTGGCATCGAAGGATGCCGCGCTGCGCGCGCTCGGGGAGATCGCCGGTTTCTTCCGCCGCACCGAGCCGCACAGCCCGGTGGCCTATCTGCTGGAGCGCGCGGTGGCCTGGGCCAACATGCCGCTGGAGCAATGGCTGGAGGAAGTGGTGCGCGACCAGAGCACGCTGTCCTCGATCCGCGAGCGCGTGGGCCTGTCGCCGAGCGAGTGAGGCGGGGCGCGCCATGGCCTTCGCCAAGGGCGGCAACGGAAGGCTGCAGGCGGCATTCCACGCCGAACGGCATATGCCGAAGTCTGGCCGTCCGATGGATGTTGCGGCCGCAGGCGGCTTCCTAGACTCGCTGGCACATCCCGGTGCGCGCCGTTCCCGATCCGGCGTCGCCCCGGTCCTGCCAACCGCACCCACCAACGCGTCCGGGGAATCCCATGGCCAAGAAGGAAAGCACCCAGCACAAGCTCGATCGCGTGCGCGCCCCGCGCGTGCAGCTCACCTACGACGTCGAAGTGGGCGATGCCATCGAGAAGAAGGAACTCCCGTTCGTGGCCGGCGTGGTTGGCAACTTCAGCGGGCAGCCGGCGGAACCGCTGGGCAAGTTGAAGGACCGCAAGTTCGTCAACGTCGACAAGGACAACTTCGACGACGTGCTCAAGGGCATGAAGCCGCGGGCGCAGATGCAGGTGGACAACAAGCTCGCCGATGACGGCTCCAAGCTCGGCGTGGAGCTGACCTTCCGCAGCCTGGAGGACTTCGCGCCGGAGCGCGTGGTGAACCAGATCGAGCCGCTGCGCAAGTTGCTGGAGGCGCGCCAGAAGCTGGCCGACCTGCGCAACAAGGCCGCCGGCAACGACAAGTTCGAGGACCTGCTCAACGAAGTCCTGCAGAACACCGACAAGATCGCCCAGCTGGGCAGGGAAGTCGGGGCGAAGTCCGACGAGTGACCGCCCGCCAGGGCATCCGACCACGACCAGCCAGCGAGATCAGCACACATGGCCAATACCGAAACCCTGGCGGCTCCGGCCGCGACCGCGGACGCCGCCGAGGGCGGCCTGCTGGACCAGATCCTCACCCAGAGCAAGATCGCGCGCTCCGACAGCGAGCGCACCCGCGCCCGCGACCTGATCGCGGAGCTGGTGGCGCAGGTCAGCGAAGGCGCGATGACCGTCTCCAAGGACGCCATCGGCGCGCTGGATGCGCGCATCGCCGAGATCGACCGGGTCCTGTCCGAGCAGCTCTCGGCGGTGATGCACACGCCCGAGTTCCAGCAGCTGGAGGGCAGCTGGCGCGGACTGAAGTACCTGGTGGAGAACTCCGAGACCAGCACCAACCTGAAGATCAAGGTCTTCAACACCACCAAGAAGGAACTGGTCAAGGACTTCAAGAACGCCGCCGATTTCGACCAGAGCACGCTGTTCAAGAAGCTCTACGAGGAAGAGTACGGCACCTTCGGCGGTGCGCCGTTCGCGACCCTGATCGGCGATTTCGAGTTCGGTCGCCATCCCGAGGACATGTACCTGCTCGAGGAGATCTCGCACGTGTGCTCCGCGGCGCATGCGCCATTCCTGAGCGCGGCCTCGCCGGAATTGTTGGGTTTCGACGACTTCACCGAGCTTTCCGGCCCGCGCGACCTGGCCAAGATCTTCGATACCGTGGAATATGCGAAGTGGAAGAGCTTCCGCGCCTCCGAGGACTCCCGCTACGTCGGCCTCACCCTGCCGCACGTGCTGGGGCGCCTGCCTTACGGCCCGGATACCGCGCCGGTGGAGGCCTTCAACTTCGTCGAGCGCACCGACGGCACCGAGCACAACAAGTACCTGTGGATGAACGCCGCCTACGCCCTCGGCAGCAAGGTGACCGACGCGTTCGCCAAGTACGGTTGGTGCGCCGCCATCCGCGGCGTGGAGGGCGGCGGCCTGGTCGATGGCCTGCCCACCCATACCTTCGCCACCGACGATGGCGAGGTGGCGCTGAAGTGCCCCACCGAGATCGCGATCACCGATCGCCGCGAGAAGGAGCTGGCCGATCTCGGGCTGATCCCGCTGGTGCACTGCAAGGGCACCGACTACGCGGCGTTCTTCTCCACCCAGTCGGTGCAGAAGGCCAAGGAGTACAACACCGACGCCGCCAATGCCAATGCGCGGCTGTCCTCGCAGCTGCAGTACATCTTCGCGGTGAGCCGCATTGCGCATTACCTGAAGTCGATGATGCGCGACAAGATCGGCAGCTTCGCCAGCAAGTCCAGCGTC
>JBKBXH010000013.1:11536-12325 GCA_046313655.1 Thermomonas sp.
TCGCAGGAATCCAAGGCGATGTACCCGCTGCGCGAGGCGCGGATCGAGGTGGCCGAGGTGCCGGGCAAGCCGGGCGCCTACAAGTCGGTCGCCTTTCTGCGGCCGCATTACCAGCTGGACGAGCTGAGTGTCTCGCTGCGGCTGGTGGCCGAGCTGCCGAAGTCCGCGCGCTGAGCAGGCTTCCGCGGCGGGCGCCGCCCTCCGCTACCGATTTCCAGATTCCATTTCGATGTTCATTCCCATTTTTCCATTCCCATAGTCAGGAGAAGCAGCCATGGCAACAGTTGACGGGTTCCTGGAGCTCGACGGCGTGAAGGGCGAGTCCACCGACGCCAAGCACAAGGACAAGATCGAGATCCAGAGCTTCCAGTGGGGCGTGCACAGCGCCTCCAACATGGCCACCGGTGGCGGTGGCGGCGTGGGCAAGGCGGTGTTCAGCGACTTCACCGTCACCAAGAAGGTGGACCTGGCCTCGCCGGTGCTGGCCAAGTTCGCCGCGACCGGCGAGCACATCGCCAAGGGCAAGGTGATTTTCCGCAAGGCCGGTGGTTCGGCCGGCCAGCAGGACTACCAGACCTACGACTTCGAGAAGATCTACGTCACCGGGCTGGCGATCAGCGGCAGCCAGGACGGCGAGTTCTACGAAACCCTCACCCTGTCGCCCACCAAGTTCAAGTGGGAATACAAGAAGCAGGGCGACAAGGGCAGCCTGGAAGGCAATACCGTGGTCACCGTGGACCGTGCCAAGAACACCGCCGCGTGACGTGGCGGCCGGTTGAGCCGGGGTCG
>JBKBXH010000014.1:0-8363 GCA_046313655.1 Thermomonas sp.
CGGACAGCCCGCCGACATTGGTGCCATCGAAGATGATGTCGCCGGAGCTCGGCTCCTCGATCTTCAGGATCATCCGCGCCGTGGTCGACTTGCCGGAACCGGATTCGCCGACGATCGCGACCCGTTCGCCGGGCGCGATGTCGAGATCGATGCCATCGAGGATGGTCAGCGTGCCGTCGGGCAGCGCCACCGTCTTGCCGACGGCCACGGTACGCAGGCTGCCGCAGCGGGGCGTGCTAGCGTTGCCGGGACTGGATGCGGAGGTCGATGCGATGGTGTCAGCGGTGCGGGCGTGGGTGTCGGGCGTGGTCGTCATGGCGCTGATGCTAGCGGCATCCGCCGCGCATGCGCGGGAACAGGTCGTGCTGGTCATGGGCGACTCACTCTCGGCAGCCTACGGGTTGCGCCCGGAACAGGGCTGGGTGGCGCTGGCGGATGCGAAATCGAGTCGATACGCCTTCCGCAACGCCAGCGTGTCCGGAGAGACTACGGCGGGCGGGCGCAGTCGGATCGATGCCGAGCTGGCCCGCACGCGGCCCGACATCGTGATCCTCGAGCTGGGCGCCAACGACGGCCTGCGCGGCCTGCCGCTGGATCAGATGGGCGCCAACCTCGGCTGGATGATCGGGCGCAGCCGCGCCGCCGGCGCGCGCGTGCTGCTGGTGGGGCTGCAGCTGCCGCCCAACTTCGGTCCGTACGCGCGCGAGTTCCAGCGCAGCTACGTGCTGATCAGCCAGCGTCTCGGCACCGGGCTGGTGCCGCATTTCCTGGCCCCGCTCGGCACCGGGCGGGGCTGGTTCCAGGCCGACAACCTGCATCCCACCGCTGCGGCGCAGCCGCTGCTGGCGGACGAGATCCTGCGCGCGCTGGACGCGCTGCCGCTGCGCTGAATCCGTCGGGCGACAGCGTTGTTGCGCCGGTGGTGTTTATGCGGATTCGCGCGCCAGCGCGCGCCAGCCGATGTCGGTGCGGTGGAACTCGCTGGTCCACCTCACCGCCGCCACGCCCGCATACGCCGCGCGCTGCGCCGCCGCCACGGTTTCGCCCAGCGCGCACACGCACAGCACGCGGCCACCGGCGGTGATGGCGGCGCCGTCGTCGCCCAGCGCGGTGCCGGCATGGAACACCTTGGCGTCGGCGGGCACGGCGTCGAGGCCGGAAATGACCTCGCCGGTGACGGGCGCGTCCGGGTAGGGACGGGACGCCATCACCACGCCCAGCGAGGGCCGCGCGTCCCACTGCGCGTCCATGCCGTCGAGGCTGCCGTCGATCGCGGCCTCGATGAGCTCGACCAGGTCGGACTGCAGGCGCAGCATCACCGGCTGGGTCTCGGGATCGCCGAAGCGCACGTTGAACTCGATCACCTTCGGCGCGCCGCTGGCGTCGATCATCAGCCCGGCGTACAGGAAGCCGGTGAACGGCACGCCGTCGGCGAGCATGCCCTGCACCGTCGGGTTCACCACCTCGCGCATGACGCGCGCGTGCACCTCGGGCGTCACCACCGGCGCGGGCGAGTACGCGCCCATGCCGCCGGTGTTGGGGCCGGTGTCGCCGTCGCCCACGCGCTTGTGGTCCTGGCTGGTCGCCATCGGCAGCGCATGGCGGCCGTCCACCATGCAGATGAAACTGGCTTCCTCGCCTTCGAGGAACTCCTCGATCACCACCCGCGCGCCGGCATCACCGAAGGCATTGCCGCTGAGCATGTCGCGCACCGCGGTTTCGGCCTCGGCCAGCGTCATCGCCACGATCACGCCCTTGCCCGCCGCCAGGCCGTCGGCCTTGACCACGATCGGCACCCCTTTCGCCCGCACGTAGGCGAGCGCGGCATCGACGTCGCGGTGCACTTCATAGAACGCGGTGGGGATGCCGTGCCGGGCCAGGAACGCCTTGGCGAAGGCCTTGCTGCCTTCCAGCCGGGCGGCGGCCGCGGTGGGCCCGAAGATGCGCAGGCCGGCGGCACGGAAGCGGTCCACCACGCCCGCCACCAGCGGCTGCTCGGGGCCGACCACGGTCAGCGCCACGCCCTCGCGCTGCGCCAGCGCCAGCAGTCCGTCGAGATCAGTGGCCTTGACCGCCGCGTTGCGGCATTTGGGCTCGGTCGCGGTGCCGGCGTTGCCGGGCGCGACGATCACCTCGGACACGCGCGGCGACTGCGCTAGCTTCCACGCCAGTGCGTGTTCGCGACCGCCGGAACCGATGATGAGGATTTTCATCTTGAACTCCCGGCCGTCATTCCCGCGCAGGCGGGAATCCAGCCTTTGATTTTCCAGAGTCGATAGCGAAATGGAATTGCAACCGAAAGATTAGCGGAGCGATTGGACAGACGTTCGCCTGTCAGTAGCGGCCCGCTTGCGTGGGAATGACGATCAAAGGCCTCAATGCCGAAAGTGGCGAACGCCGGTGAACACCATCGCGATCCCGTGTTCGTCCGCCGCGGCGATCACCTCGGCGTCGCGCATCGAGCCACCCGGCTGGATCACCGCCTGGATGCCAGCATCCGCCGCGGCGTCGATGCCGTCGCGGAACGGGAAGAACGCGTCGCTGGCCATCACCGAGCCCGGCACCACCAGCCCCGCGTCCTGCGCCTTGATGCCGGCGATGCGCGCCGAATACACCCGGCTCATCTGCCCGGCGCCAACACCAATCGTGCGCTGGTCCTTCGCGTAGACGATGGCGTTGGATTTCACGAACTTGGCGACCTTCCACGCGAACAGCAGGTCGGCGAACTGCGCCTCGGTCGGCGCCAGCTTGGTCACGACCTTCAGCGCGTCGCGGGTGACCACGCGGTCGTCGGCGGTCTGCATCAGCATCCCGGAATTGATCCGCTTGGTGTCGATGAAGCCGGGAGACGGCGGCGCCAGCGCGATGCGCAGCACGCGCACGTTGGCCTTCTTCCTCGCGTAGGCCAGCGCCTCGGCGTCGTAGTCGGGCGCGATCAGCACTTCGACGAACTGGCGGTCGAGGATGGTCTTGCAGGTGGCGCCGTCGAGCGGCGTGTTGAAGGCGAGGATGCCGCCGAACGCGCTGGTGGGGTCGGTGGCGTAGGCCTGCTCGTAAGCGTCCAGGCAGCCGGTGCCTACGGCCACGCCGCAGGGGTTGGCGTGCTTGACGATCACGCAGGCAGGCACGTCGAACTGGCGCACGCATTCCCACGCGGCGTCGCTGTCGGCGATGTTGTTGTAGCTGAGCTCCTTGCCCTGCAGCTGTTCGAGCGTCGCCAGCGAGCCGGGCGCCGGGTGCAGGTCGCGGTAGAACGCGGCCTGCTGGTGCGGGTTTTCGCCGTAGCGCAGGTCCATCACCTTCACGAACGTCCCGTTGGCCTGCGCGGAGAACGCCGCGCGCACCGGCACTTCGGCGGAAGCGTCGGTGATGGCCGAGAGGTAGTTGCTGATCGCGGCGTCGTACTGGGCGACGCGGTTGAACGCCGCCACCGCGAGCGCGAAGCGGGTCTGCGCCGACAGGCGGCCGCCGCTGGCGTCGAGTTCGGCGACCAGTCCGGTGTACTGCGCCGGGTCGGTGGCCACCGCCACCCGCGCGAAGTTCTTCGCCGCGCTGCGCAGCATCGCCGGGCCGCCGATGTCGATGTTCTCCACCGCCTCCGCCAGCGCGCAGCCGGCGCGCGCGGTGGTGGCCTCGAACGGATACAGGTTCAGCACCAGCAGGTCGATGGCGCCGATGCCGTGCTCGGCCATCACCGCCTCGTCGAGGCCGGCGCGGCCGAGCAGGCCGCCGTGCACCACCGGGTGCAGGGTCTTGACCCGGCCGTCCATCATCTCGGGGAAGCCGGTGAGGTCGGCCACGTCGCGCACCGCCAGGCCCGCTTCGCGCAGCGCGCGCGCGGTGCCGCCGGTGGAGACCAGCTCGACCCCGTGCGCGGCCAGCGCGCGGGCGAGGTAGAGCAGGCCGGTCTTGTCGGAAACGGACAGCAGGGCGCGGCGAACGGTCACCGGCGCGCCGGGGAAGGCATCGGCAGACATGCAGGGGGCGGTGCGATGGGGAAGCCCGACATTATACGGGCCGGCACCGGGCCGGCCGGGGCGGCGGCTCAGGCCAGGCCGTAGTCGCGCAGCTTCTTGCGCAGGGTGGCGCGGTGGATGCCCAGCATCGCGGCGGCGCGGCTCTGGTTGCCGTCGCAGTGGCGCAGGACCTCGGTGAACAGCGGGATTTCCAGTTCGCGCAGCGCGGTGTTGTACAGGTCGTCGGTGTCGCAGCCGTCCAGGTCCTGCAGGTAGCGGCGCACCGAGTGGGCGACGTGCTCGCGCAGCGGCGCGCGGCCGGTGTCCTGGCGATGGCTGGATGCGTTCAAGCGGGGTCCCGGTGAGCGGCGCGCCGGCACCCGGACGGTGCGGCGCGGGCAGTGACTATAGCGCAGGCGCGGTGGGGGTGGTCATTCGAAGCGGAAGTCGAAGGCCACCACGTCCGGCGCCGGCTCCACCAGGTCGAACGCGATCTGGCCGGCTTGGCCGGGCTGCAGCAGGGCCGGATGCGGCTCCGGGCCGAGATAGTCGCGCGGCAGGAAGCGGCGGCTGCCCAGAGTGCGCCCGTTGGCATCGGCCAGGGTCAGCGCCAGCACCGGCCACGGCTGTGCCCAGCGCGCGTCGTTGCGGAAGCTGGCCTGCACGCGCAGCACGCCGGGGCGGTCGGGCGGGGCGATCACGTCGCGCGAGAGCATGCTGAAGGCCCCCGGCTCGCGCCAGGCCGGCAGCGGGCAGTGCAGCAGGCCGCAGCCGGCTTCCAGCAGCGGCCGCAGGCGCGGGCTGGCGGCCAGTTGCGCGCGCTGCAGCCAGCCCAGTTGCGCCAGCAGGGCCACCGCCAGCAGCGCCAGCGCCAGCCACTCGCCGCGCCGCCGCACCGGCGCCGGCCGCCCGCCGGCCAGGAAGCCCGGGGTGCCGGGTGCGCGGCTCATGCCGCCACCGCAGCCTGGTTGCGGATGCCGTCCAGCCGCACCCAGTCGTCTTCGCGCGCCACCTGCAGGGCATCGAACCACGGCGCGAAGCGCACCAGCAGCGCGTCTTCCTGCCCGGCGAGGATGCCGGACATCGCCAGCCGCCCGCCGGGCGCGGTGCGCGCGGCGAGGGTTTCGGCCAGCGCGTCCAGCGCCGAGGCCAGGATGTTGGCGACCACCACCGGATAGCGCCCCGCGGGGGCGTCCTGCGGCAGGAAGGTGGCGATCTGCACGCCGTTGCGCTCGGCATTGTCGGCGGTGGCGGTGATCGCCTGCGGATCATTATCGATGCCGGTCGCGCTGGTGGCGCCCAGCTTCAGCGCGGCCAGTGCGAGGATGCCGCTGCCGCAGCCGAAATCGAGCACGGCCTTGCCCTGCAGTTCGCCGGCGTGCGCCAGCGCGTCCAGCCAGCGCAGGCACAGCGCGGTGGTGGGATGGGTGCCGGAGCCGAACGCCAGCCCGGGGTCCAGCCGCACGATCGCCGCATCGGCGCCGGCCTCGGCGGGCAGCGGGTGGTTCCACGGCACGATCCAGGTGCGCGTGCCGAACCGCATCGGCTGGAAGCTGTCCAGCCACGCGCGTTCCCACGCCTGGTCCTCGATCCGCGTAAAGCGCGCCTGCGACCAGTCCAGCGCCGGGTCGAACGCTTCCAGCGCAGCCAGCAGGAGCAGGCCGTCGGTGGCGGCGTCGAACAGCGCGGTCAGGGTCATCTGCTGCCACAGCGGCAGCTCGCCCACGCCCGGCTCGAAGATCGCCTGCTCATCGGGCTGGTCGAGGTGGGCGTCCTGCAGGGTCACGGCCAGCGCGCCCACGTCTTCCAGCGCGCGTTCGAACCGCGGGTATTCGGCTTCGCTGCAGGGCGTGGAGAGTTGCAGATAGGGCATGGGCGGAAGAAGCGCGGAGGTCGCGCCATTCTCGCAGGTTCCGCCCGCCCCGTTCGTGGTTCGACAGGCGCACCACGGACGGGAGGGGCGCACCGCGAACGGCAGGGGCGCACCCAGAGGGTGCGCGCCTTGAACCCCGCCGGCGCGGGGAGGCTCAGCCGCCGAGGATGCCCTTCAGCAGGCCCTTCATCGAGGGCTTCTTCTGCGGCGGCGGGGGGCCGTCCTCGCCGCCGTCCATGCGCGGCATGCCGCCGAAGTCGAGGCCAAGCATCGCGGTGGTGGTGGAGCGGGCGCGCAGGCGCACGCTCCACTCCGGGTTCCAGGCCTGCTTGGGGTCGGCCGGCCGCGGCGGGTAGGTGATCCAGCTTTCCGGGCCGTAGGCGGTCATCATCAGCATGGCCGGCATCGCCATCTGCTGCCCCTGCAGGTTGGAGGTGCCGGCGAAGATGCCCTGCGGGATGCTGCAGGCGGTGGCGCTGGCGGGCAGCAGCACCTTCTGCCGCAGCCATTTGTCGAGGGTTCCGCCGCCGAGGTAGGTGTGCAGTTGACTGCCGGCGCCGGGCACGTCGGCGCTGCTCCACACGGTGAGCGCGAACGAGTGTTCGCCCAGCATCTGCATGTGCATGGCGGTGATGAAGTAGGCGCGCGTGCGCTCCACCGACGGCCACTCGAGCGCGATTGCCTGGTCCAGGCCGCCCTGGGTGCGCAGCGCGAGGCGCGGCATGAAGTCGGCGGACTGCTCCACCTGGAACTGCATCGAGGCCGGGATGCCGTCGCCGCTGATGCGGTGCTGGCCGGCCAGGCGCGCGCCGCTGGGCACCTGCTTGCCGTACTGGCGGTTGGGCCAGTACACGTAGCCGGGCTTGAGGTCGATGTCGCGGTCCGGCGCGTACAGGCCCTGCGACAGGCTGCCGCTGGCCTCCACCGCGATCCCCTGCATCCCGGCCATCGGGTTCTTCGGGTCGATCGGCTTGTCGCCGCCCTTGACCTTGAACGTGGCCACCTTGGGCTGGCCGGGGCGGATGCCGGCGCCGCAGCCCCAGTATTCGCTGATCCTGACCTCCACGTCCGGCACCTTGCCGGGGCTGCTGGTGCCCTTGCCGGGGGTAGCGGGTTCGAACGGCACCAGGGTCAGCGACTTGCCCAGTTGCAGCCCGGCCGGGATCTGGTCCTCGACCGCGACACCGGGCTTGAGGGTGTTGAGCAGCGCCATGTCCAGGTACTGGCCGGTGAGGCCGCCGCTGCGGGTGGTCGGGTAGGTGGGGCGCGCTTGCTCGGCACCGCCCATGCGGCGCGCCATGAAGCCGCCCAGGCCGCCCAGCATGCCGCCCATGTCCGGCATCCCGGCCATGTCGTGGGTGAGCACGTCGATGTACAGGTTGACCGGCGGGGTCTTGCCCTGCTGGCTGGCGGCGGGCAGCGCCAGCAGGGTGGCGGACAGCGCGAACAGCGCGGTGGTGCGGCGGTGCATGGGGATCTCCGGAGAGCGGGGCGCTATCCGGGGAAAGCGGAAAACGGCGCGGCCGGCGGCCACCGCGCGGCGGCATAGACCGTTTGCAGGAGGCGGGAGTGAGGAATCCTCCGCCCGTTCGTCCGGCGCCTGTCGGAGGATGAACGGGGCGCGTGGGCCCGGCCGTGGTTCGACAGGCTCACCACGAACGGGGAGGTGGGCTCACGCCGAGCGGGGAGGTGGGCTCACGCCGAGCGGGGAGGTGGGCCCGCCAGGAGCGGGGTGGCGGGCCCGGGCGCGGATCAGAGGATCGACAGCGCCTTTTCCTTGCGCTCGGCCAGGCGCTTCTCCAGGTAGTGGATGTTCTGGCCGCCCTGGCAGAAGCCGCCGTCGGCCATGATCCGCTGCTGCAGCGGGATGTTGGTCTTGATCCCGTCGATCACCATCTCCGACAGCGCCACCCGCATGCGCGCGATCGCCTGGGCGCGGTCGGCGCCGTGCACGATCAGCTTGCCGATCATCGAGTCGTAGTTCGGCGGGACGCGGTAGCCCTCGTAGATGTGCGAGTCCACGCGCACGCCGGGGCCGCCCGGGGCGTGGAAGTGCTGGATCAGGCCGGGGCAGGGGAAGAAGGTGTCCGGGTCCTCGGCGTTGATCCGGCACTCGATCGCATGCCCGCGCAGGACTACGTCGCTCTGCTTGATCGAGAGCTTGTGGCCGGCGGCGATCATCAGCTGCTCGCGTACCAGGTCGATGCCGGTCACCAGCTCGGTCACCGGGTGCTCCACCTGGATGCGGGTGTTCATCTCGATGAAGTAGAAGCGGCCGTTCTCGAACAGGAACTCGAAGGTGCCGGCGCCGCGGTAGCCGATGCGGATGCAGGCTTCCACGCAGACCTTGCCGATCTGCTCGCGTAGCTCCGGGGTGATGCCCGGCGCCGGCGCTTCCTCCACCACCTTCTGGTGGCGGCGCTGCATCGAGCAGTCGCGCTCGCCGAGGTGGATGGCGTTGCCCTGGCCGTCGGCCAGCACCTGGATCTCCACGTGGCGCGGGTTCTCCAGGAACTTCTCCATGTACACCATGT
>JBKBXH010000014.1:8373-11050 GCA_046313655.1 Thermomonas sp.
CCATGTCGTTGCCGAACGCGGCCTTGGCCTCGGCCTTGGTGGTGGCGATGGCGTTCACCAGCGCCGCCTCCGAGTGCACCACGCGCATGCCGCGCCCGCCGCCGCCGCCGGCTGCCTTGACGATCACCGGGTAGCCGATCTCGCGCGCGATCTTGACGTTGGTGGCCGCATCGTCGCCCAGCGGGCCGCCGCTGCCGGGCACGCAGGGCACGCCGGCGGCCTTCATCGCGCGGATCGCCTCCACCTTGTCGCCCATCAGGCGGATGGTGTCGGGCTTGGGGCCGATGAAGATGAAGCCGGACTGCTCCACCCGCTCGGCGAAGTCGGCGTTCTCCGACAGGAAGCCGTAGCCGGGGTGGATGGCCTGGGCGTCGGTGACTTCGGCCGCGGCGATGATCGCCGGCATGTTGAGGTAGCTCTCGGGCGACGGCGCCGGGCCGATGCAGACCGACTCGTCGGCCATGGCCACGTGCTTGAGGTTGCGGTCGGCGGTGGAGTGCACGGCCACGGTGCGGATGCCGAGCGCGTGGCAGGCGCGCAGGATGCGCAGCGCGATTTCGCCGCGGTTGGCGATGACGACTTTATCCAGCATGGAAGGTTCCCGTTCGTCCTGGGCGGAGCGCCGCCGGGGCGGCGCGGGTCGAAGGATCAGGCGATCACGAACAGCGGCTGGTCGAACTCGACCGGCTGCCCGCTTTCGCACTGGATCGCCACCACGGTGCCGGAGACCTCGGCCTCGATCGGGTTGAACATCTTCATCGCCTCGATGATGCCGAGGGTGTCGCCGGCCTTGACCTGCTGGCCGACGCTGACGAACGCCGGCTTGTCCGGGGCCGGACTGGCGTAGAAGGTGCCGACCATCGGCGCGCGCACCACGTGGCCGTCGGGCAGGTCGTGGCCGTGCGGCTTGTGGCTGCCGCCGGTGGCGGATTCGGTCGGCGACTGCATCGGCATCGGCGCCGCAGCCGGCGCCGGCACGTGGTGCACCGCCGGGGCCGGGGCGGGGGCCGGCAGCGCGCTCTTCGGAACCCGCGCCAAGCGCACCGACTCCTCGCCTTCCTTGATTTCGATTTCGGCCAGGTTCGACTCTTCCAGCAGGTCGATCAGTTTCTTGATCTTGCGCAGGTCCATCGGGACGCTCCTTGGGATTGTGCGGGTCAGGCCGGCAGCCGCTTGAGGGCGGCGTCCAGCGCGTAGCGGTAGGAATCCGCGCCGAAGCCGCAGACCACCCCGGCCGCCAGGTCGCTGAAGTAGCTGTGCTGGCGGAAGGGCTCGCGGGCGTGCGGGTTGGACAGGTGGATTTCGATGAAGGGCAGGGCCACCGCGGCCAGCGCATCGCGCAGGGCGACCGAGGTGTGGGTGAAGGCGGCCGGGTTGATCAGCACGAAGGCGGTGCCGTCGTCGCGGGCGGCCTGCACCCGTTCCACCAGCACGTGCTCGGCGTTCGACTGCAGCGCCTCCAGCACGTGTCCGGCGGCCTGCGCGCGCGCGGCGAGGTCGGCGTCGATCTCGGCCAGCGTGGTGCGCCCGTACACCTCCGGCTCGCGGGTGCCGAGCAGGTTGAGGTTGGGGCCGTGCAGGAGCAGGAGCTTCGCCATCGGGTGGGCCGGGGTCCTCCGGAAACAGGCGCGCAGTGTCACGCGAAAGGCGGATGCTGTCCAGTTCGGCGAACTTTTGCCGGATAGTGGAATTTTAAGCGAATGTTTGAGTGGCGGCTCTAAAACGCCGGGTCAGCGCGCCGCCGCCTCCGCCGTCCACGCCGCGATGTCGGCGGCGTCCGCGAACGGGCCGATGCGGGTTTTCAGCAGGCGGCCATCGGCGGCCACCAGCGCCGAGAACGGCAGCACCCCGGCCGGATTGCCCAGCCGCACCCCGGCATCGGCCGGCCCCGGCGCGTCCACCAGCACTGGGTAGGTGATGCCGTGCGCCGGCAGGAAGGCGCGCACCGCCGCGGCTTCGTCCAGCGCGATGCCGACCACTTGCACGCCGCGATCGCCCTGGGTGCGGGCGAAGGCCTGCAGGTCCGGCATCTCCTTCAGGCAGGGGCCGCACCAGGTAGCCCACAGGTTGACCAGGGTCGGGCGCCCGGCCCAGGCGCGCGGCACCTCGACCGTCGCCCCGTTCGCGTCGAGCAGGGTCATGGCCGGCAGCGGCGCGCCGGTGCGGGCGATGGCCAGCCCGGTCGGCGGCGCCGGCGCGCGCGCCTGCAGCGCGGCCCCGAGCACGCGCTGGCCGAGCGCGGTGGACGCCAGGCGCACGCCGATCGTGGGTTCCAGCAGCAGGCTGGCCGCGGCCCCGGCCAGGCCGGCCAGCAGCGCCACCGCACCACCGCCCGGTGCGAGGGCATCAGCGCGCGGCCTCGCGCAGGGCGTCTTCCACCATGCCCGGGGTCAGCAGGGTGGGCAGGATCCGGCCCTCGCCGCCGCCGCGCGGGTACACCACGTACAGCGGCACGCCCACCGCGCGATGGCGCTCCAGGTAGGCGGTGATGGCCGGGTCCACGTCGGTGTAGTCGCCGACCATGTACACCGCATGCGCCGCGGCGAGTGCGTCGCGGAAGCGCTGGCCGGAGAACACCGCCTTCTCGTTGGCCTTGCAGCTCACGCACCAGTCGGCGGTCCTGTTCACGAACACCGGCCGTCCCTGCGCGCGCAGGTCGGCCAGCGCCTGCTCCGAC
>JBKBXH010000015.1:0-10847 GCA_046313655.1 Thermomonas sp.
CGGCGCAGCAGCGCGGCCTGCGGATAGTCGGTGTCGGCCAGCCCGGCGCGGCCGCGCGCGTCGGCCTCGCAGACGGTGGCGAGGCGGTCGATCCGGGCCGGTTTGCGGAAGCCGTCGCAGCGCGCGATCAGGTCGTGCACCGTCGCCGGCCTCAGTTCGCGCAGGCGGTGCACGTTGAGGTGCTCGCGGCAGCACAGCACGGCGAGGTCGCGGTGCTCCGCGGGCACTTTCAGCCGCTCGCACAGCGCGACCACCGGGGCGACGCCGCGCTGTTCGTGCATCACGTGCCGCGGCAGCACGTCGGCCGGGGTCAGCGCCTTGCCGAGGTCGTGGCAAAGCGCGGCGAAGCCGACCAGGTCGTCGCCCGGCGCCAGCCGCGCGGCCATGTCGCACACCAGCTCCTGGTGCAGCCCGGTATCCACCTCCGGGTGGTACTCGGCGCGCTGCGGCACGCCGTACAGCGCATCCACCTCGGGCAGCACCGCGCGCAGCGCGTCGGCCGCGCGCAGGGTGCGCAGGAAGGCGGCGGGCGAGGCGCTGCGCAGCGCCTTCGCCAGTTCCTGCCAGACCCGTTCCGGCACCAGCGCCGCCAGCTCGCCGCTGGCCGCCATCTGCCGCATCAGCGCCAGGGTTTCCGCGGCGACGGTGAAGCCCAGCGGCGCCAGCCGCGCCATGAAGCGCGCCGCGCGCAGCACCCGCAGCGGGTCCTCGACGAAGGCCTCGCCGACGTGGCGCAGCACGCGCGCCTCGAGGTCGCGCACGCCGCCGAACGGATCGACCAGGGTGCCGTCTTCGGCACGGGCGATAGCGTTGATGGTGAAGTCGCGGCGCGCCAGGTCCTGCTCCAGCGTCACCGCCGGGTCGGCATGCACCACGAAGCCGGTGTAGCCGCGCCCCGACTTGCGCTCGGTGCGCGCCAGCGCGTGTTCCTCGCCGCTGTCGGGATGCAGGAACACCGGGAAGTCGCGGCCGACCTGGCGGAAGCCGGCGGCCAGCATGTCCTCCACCGTGGCCCCGACCACCACGAAATCGCGGTCGCCGGGCGGCAGCCCCAGCAGGGCGTCGCGCACCGCGCCGCCGACCAGGTAGGTGCGGACGTGGGCGGGCAGGCGGGCGGGCGTTGCAGCGGTCATGGGCGTTTGCGCGCGTCCTGCGCCGGGGTTGCGGGCGCGGCGGCGGGCGTGGGGGAAGGGGAGGCGGCGGGGGGCGGGCAGGCGAAGCCCTTGCGCGGGCCATCGCTGCGCCCCAGCAGGCGGTCGGACAGGCGCAGGGCGTCGCCGTTCAAGCGCCAGTCGTAGAGCGTGCTGAAGCTGAGCACGCGGGCGACGTAGTCGCGGGTTTCCTTGTAGCCGATGGTCTCGATCCAGACATCCGGATCGAGCGTCGGCCGCTGCGCCAGCCAGCGCGCCAGCGGCGCTGGCCCGGCGTTGTAGCCGGCGATCACCCGGAACGGCTGGCCGCCGTAGCGGTCCATCAGCTGGCGCAGGTAGGCGCTGCCGATGGCGATGTTGGTGTCGGGGTCGTAGAGGTCGTCGCCGCCCTTCCACCCCAGCCCCAGCGACTTGGCGATCGCCGCGCCGGTGGCGGGCACCACCTGCATCAGCCCGCGCGCGTCGGCGGACGAGCGCGCGCGCGGGTCGAACACGCTCTCGGCGCGGATCTCGGCGGCGACCCAGGCCGGGTCCAAGCCGTTGCGCGCGGCCTCGCGGCGGATGCGTTCGGCGTGGTGCAGCGGGAAGCGCAGCAGGTACAGCTGCTGCTCGTCGGGGTAGCGCTTGCCGCCCACGCTCACCAGCCCGAACACGCCGCGGTCGAACCAGCCGTTGTCCTGCGCCAGTTCCACCGCCAGCTGGCGCTGGGTGGGATCCAGGCGCGCCACCGCGGCATTCCACTCGCGCCCGGCCCAGCCGCGGCGGTCCAGCTGGAACAGCTGGATCGCGCGCACCAACCCGGGGTCGCGTGCCAGCGTCTGCTTGGCCGCGGCCGGCGCCTCCAGCGTGCGCGGGCACAGTGCATACGGCAGGTCCAGGCGGTCGGCGGCGAGGAAGCCATGGAAGTCGGCCTTCTGCGCCGCCTGCGCGTACAGCGCGCGGGCACCGGCGGGATCGCCGGTGAGTTCGCGCAGGCGCGCGGCGAAGTACAGCCAGCGGCTGTCGTTGCGCTGCGCCTCCGGCATGCGGGCGATCGCGGCCAGCGCGGCCGGCCAGTCGGCGCGCGCCAGCGCCTCGCGCACCCGCCATTCGCGCAGGCTGTCGTCGTAGGCGGACTCCGGCACCGCCGCCAGCCGGCGCGCCGCGTCCGGCAGGTAGGAGGCCACCGTCCACAGCGCGATCTGGTAGCGCACCCGGCCCAGCTCGGCCTCGCCGAAGCCCAGCGCCTGCGCCACGCCGGGCAGCAGGGCCTCGGCGCGGTCGGGATTGGACTTGGCCAGCTTCGCCAGCGCCGCCGCCGCGACCAACCGGCTGCGCGCGCTCTTCGGCCCCGCCGACACGTCGCTGCCGGGCGCATCGAGATAGGCCGCCCACGCCTGCGCCTGCGCGCTGTCGCTTGCCGAGGCGAACCCGCGCGCGATGCTGCGCATCACCGCGCCCTGGGCGGCATCCGCGGCCTTGTCGAAGCGTTCCCAGCGCAGCGCGTCGGGCAGCCTGCCCTGCGCCGCCAGCAGCGCGAACGGAGCGTCGCACTGCGCCGGCAGCGATGTGCCGCTGCTGCGCCACAGCGCCTGCGCCTCGGCGGTCCAGGCGGCATCCACCCGGTCCATCGCCATCAGCGCCTGCAGGCGCAGGCAGCGCAGCGTGGGGTCCTCGATCGCGCTGGACCAGGCCTCGAGGAAGGCCGGCCATTCGTTGCGCCGCGCCAGCGCCGGCAGCCAGTCGGCGCGGAAGGCGGCGGCCACCGGCTCGCCCTTGTGCGCGGCGAGGAAGGCCGCGCCGCGCGCCGGCGGCAGGCTGTCGAAGCGGGCGCGCAGCGCGGCGTATTCCAGCCAGCCGGCCAGCGGTTGGCGGGAGAAGCCGGCCAGCACCAGGTCGTCCAGCCCGCCGCGACTGGTGGCGTCCAGCGCCGCTTTCAGCGCCGGATCGGGTGCGGGGACCTGCACCGGCGGGCGCTGCCGCAGCGACGTGGCCGCCGCCTGTGCCTGCGCGCGAGCAGGGTAGGCAACGGCGCCCAGCAGCGGAACCGAAAGCAGCAGGAGGCAGGCGCGCTTGAGCATGGATCGACTATAGCCGAGCATGCATGAACTCCCCGGCGTGCACGGCATGGACTTCGCGATGGCGTTTTTCCCGATCTACCTGGCGCTGGGCGCGCTGGCCGGCGTGCTGGCGGGATTGCTGGGCATCGGCGGCGGGCTGGTGCTGGTGGGCGCGCTGGCGTGGCTGCTGCCGCTGCAGGGCGTGTCCGCCGGGGCGGCCATGCATGCGGCCCTGGCCAGTTCGCTGGCCAGCATCGTGCTGACCGCGGCGGCCTCGGCGCGCGCGCACCACCGCCGCGCCAGCGTGCTGTGGCCGACGGTGGCGTGGATGGTGTCGGGCGTGCTGCTGGGCGGCTGGCTGGGCAGCAGCTTCGCGATCACGCTAGGGGGCGACGTGCTGCGCTGGTGCGTGGCCGCCTATTGCGCGTTGGTGGCGGTGCAGCTGCTGGCCTCGCCACCGGCCCCTGCCGGGGCGAGCGGGCGCGTGCCGCGCGGGCCCGGCTACAGCCTGGCCGGGATCGGCATCGGCGGGGTGTCGGCGGTGGTCGGCATCGGCGGCGGCAGCCTGACCGTGCCGCTGCTGGTCTGGCGCGGGGTGGCGCCGGTGCGCGCGGTGGGCACCTCGTCCGCCTGCGGCATCTTCATCGGCCTGGCCAGCGCGCTGGGCTATGCGCTGCAGGCACCGGCGGGCGCGCTGCCGCTGGCTGGCGCGGTGGGCTACGTGTACCTCCCAGCGGCGCTGGGGGTGGCGGTCACCTCGGTGCTGGCGGCGCCGTACGGCACCCGGCTGGCGCATGCCCTGAGCGGGCAGGCGCTGAAGCGGGTGTTCGCCGGATTTCTGCTGCTGGTCGGCGCGGGGTTCGTCTACAGCGCGTTGCGCTGATCAGCGCAGGGCCGCCTCGGGCACGTCGAGTTCCATCGACACCGCCAGGTGGTCGGACTGTGCGGCTGGCAGCGCCTGCATCGCCGCCACCGGCAGCGCCGGGGTCACCAGCATGTGGTCGATCGCGCGCTGCGGACGCCACGAGGGGAACGTGGGCAGGCGCTGCGCCGGCGGCTGCAGGCGAGTCTTGCGGTAGAGCAGCTGCATTTCGGGGCGATCGGGGTCGCAGTTGAAGTCGCCCATCAGCACCGCATGCGCGGACTCCGCCAGCAGGTCGGCGATGAAGTCCAGCTGCGCGCGCCGCGACTGCGCGCCCAGCGACAGGTGGGCGATCGCCACCGCCAGGCCGTCCTCGCCCTGGCCGAAGCGGGCCAGCAGCACGCCGCGGCCCTTGACCCGCCCCGGCAGCGGGTGGTCCTCCACCCGCATCGGCTGCAGCCGGCTCAGCAGGCCGTTGGCGCTGGAGGCCACGCCGCCGACGCGGCGGTTCGGCTGGTGGCTCCAGTAAGCGAAGCCGGCGCGTTCGGCCAGGTAGTGGGTCTGGTTGGTGAAGCCCGAGCGCAGGCTGCCGGGATCGGCTTCCTGCAGGCCCACGATGTCGTGGCGGCCGGCCAGCGCCGCGATGCTGTCCAGCGCGCCGCGCTTGTTGCCGGCCGGCAGCACGTGCGACCAGCTGCGCGCCACGTAGTCGCGGTAGCCGCGGGTGCTGGAGCCGGCCTGGATGTTCGCGCTCAGCAGGCGCAGCCGGCGGGTGGCCATGGGCGCGCCGGGATCAGGGCTTCGGCGCGTCCGCGGGGGCCTCGGCGGGCGCGGCGGCCGGCGCGTCCGCGGCCAGCTTGGCGCGCTCGGCCACGATCAGCTGGTTCATGATCCGGAACATGTCGTCCACGGTCTTGCCCTTCACCCGGTATTTGCCGTCGATCAGGAAGGCGGGGGTGCCCATCTGGTCGCCGTTGGCGAACGCGGCCTGCATGTAGGCGCGCGCGCGGTTGACCTTGGTGGCCACCGCGAAGCTCTGCATGCTGCTGAGGAACTGGCGCGGATCGACGCCGTAGTTGCCGTAGAACGCGGCGATGTCCTCCGGGGTGTCCATGCCGCGCTCGCCCTTCAGGGTCTGGTCGACGTGGATGGCGCGGAACAGGGCGTCGTGGGTCTTGTCCTCCACCCCCATCGCCTGCGCGGCGTAGAACGCCTTGGCGTAGTTGTCCCACATCGAGCCGAACGCGGCCGGTACGTAAACGAAGTGGACGTCGGCCGGCAGCTTGGCCTTCATCGCGGTGACGGTGGGCTGCACCATCGCGCAGAACGGGCAGACGTAGCCGAAGAACTCCACCACCTCGACCTTGCCAGGCGGGGTGTCGAACGGCTGACCGTTCGGGATCGTCACGTAGTCCACGCCCTCCACCGGCGGCGGCGCCTTGGCGGCGGCCTCCTCGGCGGCCTTCCACGCGGCCTCGGCCTGCGCCTTGCGCTGCGGGTCCTCGGCGCTGACGGCCTTGGCGGCGGCGGGCGCGCTGCTCGCGCCGGCGGCGGTGGCATCGGCGGCGGGGGCCGGCGCGTCGTTCTTGCAGGCGGCCAGCGGCAGCAGGGCGATCAGGAGCAGGGCGTGGCGCAGGGCGGTCATGGCGGTGTTGGTCAGTGGCGGGGGGAAGAGGGTTTGCCGGCGGGGGCGGCGGGCCTGGCCGGCGCGGGGCGCGCCGGGGCCAGGGCATCGACCACGCGGCGGGCGTTGTCGAGCAGGTTCTGGTAGCTGTTGCCGAGGATCTGGTAGCGGCCGGCCACGATCAGGGTGGGCGTGCCCTCCACCTCGGCGCGGCGCTCGAACTCGAACGCGGAGCGCAGCGCCTCCACCTGCGCCGGCTCGTCCTGCAGCGCGGCCTTGAAGGCGGCCACGTCCACGCCCTTCACCCGGCTGGCGAAGGCAAGGATCTGCGCGGCGTCGGCATTGCGCGGCAACTCGCCGGTCTCGTGGATCGCCGCGAACAGGCGCGGGTGCAGCACGCCCAGCGCGCGTGCCTTGCGCGCCGCGAAGTAGATGCGCGCCCACGGGTCGTTGCGGTCTGAGACCCACGGCACCAGTACCACCCGCGCATGCACCGGCAGCTGCTTTTCCCAGGCCTCCAGCATCGGCGCGAAGTGCGCGCAGTGCGGGCAGGTGTAGGCGAAGACCTCGGCCACCTCGACCATCCCCGGCGGCAGCGGCTGGTACGGCTGGCCGTTGTCCAGGGTGCGGTATTGCACGCCCTCGGTCAGCCCCGGCAGGGGCGACTGCGCGCGCACGGGCGCGGCCAGCAGCGGCAACAGCAGGGCAAGCGACAGCAGCAGGGTCCGCATGGTCAGAAGGCTCCGGCGGTGGGGACGGCCGCGCGAGGATGCCGCGGCCGGGGCCAACCCAGGGTGAAGCGACCCGCTCAGCGGGCGTGCAGGCCCTGCACGTAGCTGGCCAGCGACTTGATCTCCTCGTCGGTCAGCGGCTTGCTGACCATGGCCATCAGCTGGAAGTGGGCCGGATTCTTATAGGTAGTGGTGCCGGCGCGGTACTCCTCCAGCCGGCGCGCCACGTAGGTGGCGTCCTGGCCGTGCAGGGCCGGGTAGGGCGGGCCCGGATTGCCGGAACCGGCCGGGCCGTGGCAGGCCATGCAGGCCGGGATGCCGCGGCTGGCGTCGCCGTCGCGGAACAGGCGCTGGCCGACCTGGTAGAACTTCATGCCCTTGTTCGGGCCATCGGCGATCACGGTGTCATCGGCCACGCTGGCGCCGGCCTTCTGCGAGGCGAACCAGGCACCGACGTCGCGCATTTCCTGCGCACTGAGCAGGCTGGCGAACGGCATCATCACCCCGGCCAGGCCGCTGGTGCGCTGGCCGGTCTTGAACAGCTGCAGCTGCTCGGCGATGTAGCGCTCGGGCATGCCGGCGATGCGCGGGGCGTTCTGCTGCATGGCGTTGCCGTCCATGCCGTGGCAGGCGGCGCACACCCCGGCCTTGGCCTGCCCGGCCTTGGCATCGCCCCAGCTGGCCGGCTTCTCGTCCAGCGGTGCGGCCTGCACCGGGGCATTGTCGGGCGCGGCCACCGGCGTGCTTTGCGCATAGGCGATCGCGGCGATGGCAAGGCAGGCAATGCCGGCAAGGGCGTGGGCAGGACGCATGCGGAACTCCACTGGACAGTTGGATGCGGGCGTGAATCGCCTCATCCGCCTGATTATGGTGGGGCCGGCGGGGGCGGTCAAACCGCGCCCACGCCGTGCCCGCGGTGCGGCCGGGCCGTGGCCAGGCGACGGGCAGGGGAGGCCCGGGCGTGCGATCCTATGCCGATGGCCGTCCCCAATCCGTTCGCCCGCGCCCAGTATTCGCTGGCCGCGCATACCCTGCGCCAGCTGCCCGCCGACGGCGGGTTCGAAGTCGCCTTCGCCGGCCGCTCGAACGCCGGCAAATCCTCCGCGCTGAATGCTCTGTGCCAGCAGAACGCGCTGGCGCGGGTGTCCAAGACCCCGGGACGCACCCAGCAGCTGGTGTTCTTCGGAATCCCGCCGCATCCGGACAAATACCTCGTGGACCTGCCCGGCTACGGCTACGCCAAGGTGCCGCAGGACCTGCAGGCGCACTGGCAGGCGTTCATCGATGCCTATTTCGCTAGCCGGTTCGCGCTGCGCGGGCTGGTGGTGGTGATGGACGTGCGCCATCCGCTGAAGGATTACGACCGCCAGATGCTGGGCTATGCCATGCGCCGCGGGCTGCCGGCGCACGCGCTGCTGACCAAGGCCGACAAGCTTGGCCGCGGCGCCGCCGGCAACACCCTGCAAGCGGTGCGCGCGGAGCTGGCGCGGGCGTTCGCCGACAGCGTCAGCGTGCAGCTGTTCTCGGCCGAATCCCGGCAGGGCGTGGACGAGCTGCGCGCCACCGTCGCCGGCTGGCTGGCGCTGTAAGCCCGGCATCGCCTGCCCGCCGCGCGGCGATTGCGTACGCCCGCGGAACACAGATGCTGCTCCTTCGCGGCTGCGCCGGATGCGCGCGGCCGGCTATCCTGCCCCACCGTTTTCACAGGCCACGCCGATGTCCGGACCCAGCACCGCCAGCGATGCCCCGATCACCGACCACCGCCAGTTGGTGGAGGTGCTGGCTTCCGGCGAGAAGCCGCGCGCGGCCTGGCGGATCGGCACCGAACACGAGAAGTTCGGCTTCCGCCTCGACGACTTGCGCCCGCCGGCGTTCGACGGCGAGCGCGGGATCGAGGCGCTGCTGACGGGCCTGACCCGCTTCGGCTGGCAGCCGTATGCCGAGAACGGGCGGGTGATCGCGCTCGCGCGCGATGGCGCCTCGGTGACGCTGGAGCCGGCCGGCCAGCTGGAACTGTCCGGCGCCCCGCTGGAGACCCTGCACCAGACCTGCAAGGAAGTCGGCACCCACCTGCGCGAGGTGCGCGAGGTCGCCGACGCGCTGCAGCTCGGCTTCCTCGGCATGGGCTTCCAGCCCAAGTGGGCGCGCGCGGACATGCCGTGGATGCCGAAGGGGCGCTACCAGATCATGAAGGCCTACATGCCCAAGGTCGGCCACCTCGGCCTGGACATGATGACCCGCACCTGCACAGTGCAGGTCAACCTGGACTACGCCTCGGAGGCGGACATGGTGAAGAAGTTCCGGGTGTCGCTGGCGCTGCAGCCGGTCGCCACCGCGCTGTTCGCCGATTCGCCGTTCACCGAAGGCAAGCCCAACGGCTACCAGAGCTACCGCTCGCACATCTGGACCGACACCGATCCCGACCGCACCGGCATGCTCGACTTCGTGTTCGAGGACGGCTTCGGCTACGAGCGCTACGTCGACTACCTGCTCGACGTGCCGATGTATTTCAGCCACCGCGACGGCATCTACCACGACGCCAGCGGCAAGTCGTTCCGCGATTTCCTGCAGGGCCGGCTGGACGTGCTGCCGGGCGCGCTGCCGACCCTGCGCGACTGGAACGACCACATGACCACCGCCTTCCCCGAGGTGCGGCTGAAGAAATACCTGGAGATGCGCGGCGCCGATAGCGGCCCGTGGAACCGCATCTGCGCGCTGCCGGCGTTCTGGGTGGGCCTGCTGTACGACGATGCGGCGCTGGATGCGGCTTGGGACCTGGTCAAGGATTTCACCCTGGCCGAGCGCCACGCCCTGCGCGACGGCGTGCCGCGGCACGCGCTGGATTTGCCGTTCCGCCACGGCCGCGTGCGCGACCTGGCGCGCGAGGCGCTGAAGATCGCGCACGCTGGCCTGCGCCGGCGCGCCCGCGCGGATGCCTGCGGCGCCGACGAGACCGGTTTCCTCACGCCGCTGCTGGAGATCGCCGAATCCGGCCAGACCCCGGCGCAGCGCAAGCTGGAGCTGTTCCACGGCCCCTGGCAGGGCAGCGTGGACCCGGTGTTCCGCGAGTTCGCGTACTGACGGGCGCGTCGTGCCCGCCGCCCGCCGGCGGTGGCCTCAGTAGCGCGAGGCCGTGAGCGGGGCATCCGCCCATTGCCAGGCGATGGCCTGCCGGCGCTGGCTGTCGGCCGCACCGGCGCTGTCGCCCAGCGCGCGCTGGGCCTGCGCCAGTCCGAACAGCGACCAGCCGTTTTCGGGATAGGTCTGCAGGTCCTCGCGATACGCCTGCGCCGCCGCGGCGGCATCCCCGGCTTCCAGCAGGGCGGCGCCGAGGTACCAGCGCACCGGCAACGGCCAGTCCGCGGGTTCGTTGTAGTTGAGCGCCGCTTCCGCCGTGGCCGCCGCGCGCAGCGACGCCAGCGCCTCGGCCCGCCGGCCCTGCGCGCGCAGCCACTCGCCGCGCAGCAGGGGGTCGGCCACCTTGAGGATGGCGGCGGCGGTGTTGATGTCGAAGAACGCGACGTTCTCAAGCGCTGGGTCCTGCGCCAGCGCGTGCAGGGCATCGGCCTCGCGCCCGGCCTCCGCCAGCTGGCCGCCGCGGACGTAGGCCATGCCGCGGGCGAAGTGGCGGATCGCGCGCGGGAAGGGCAACTCGGGCGTGGCCACAGGCGCGGCCAGGATGCCGTTCCAGTCGCCGAAGCGGACCTGGGTCAGCAGCGGGGTGACCACGAACAGCTGCATGAACTCCATCGGCGGCGCGCCCATCGCCGCATGGTCCGCGCGTTTGGCGGTCTGCTGCGCGGCCTGCAGCGCCAGCGTGCGCGATCCGGTGAGGCCGGCGGTCATCGTCGCGAAATGCCAGTTGTGGGGCACGTAGCCCAGCGGATACACGCCATTGCTGCCGCGGCAGACGGCCAGGAAGGCGCGGTCGGCATCGGCCGCCGCGAAGTTGGCCAGGGTGGCGTCGTGGTAGCGCCCGAGCCGGATGTAGGCATGCGCCGGCATGTGCACCAGGTGGCCGGAACCGGGGGCGAGCGCGGCCAGCGCATCCGCGTACGGCTCGGCACGGCCGGGGTCCGGGGAGGCTTCGGTGGCGTGGATGTAGTAATGCATCGCGCCGATGTGGCGCGGGTTGCGCGCAAGCACGCGTTCCAGCTCGGCCAGGATGCGCGGCGTGTGCGCGGTCTGCTGGCCTTCCGCGGTCCAGTACGCCCACGGGGTCAGGTCCATCAGCGCCTCGGCATGCAGCGTGGCGATGTCGTCGTCGTCCGGGAAACGGGCGGCGGCCTTGCCCATCGCCTCGGCATAGGCCTGGTCCAGCGCGGCGCGGGTGACCTCTACCTGGGTTTCGGCCTGGACGATGCGGGCGTTCAGTTCCTGGGGGTTCGCCAGCATGGCGCGCGCGTCCTGCCAGGCCTGGTAGGCGCCGTCGCGGGCGGC
>JBKBXH010000016.1:0-10539 GCA_046313655.1 Thermomonas sp.
GAGCGCTACGGGCTGATGCCGCTGGTGGACCGCTGGGTGGTGGAGACCGCGCTGGCCAACCTGGACCGCCTGCATCCCAGCGGCGCGGCCCTGGCCACCTGCGCGATCAATCTGTCCGCGGCCAGCCTGGAGGATCCGGGCCTGTTCGAGCGCATCGCCCAGTTGCTGGAGCTGCACCGGATCGACCCGCGGCGGCTGGTGTTCGAGATCACCGAGACCGTGGCGATGCGCGATTTCGCCGCCTCCAGCGCGTTGATCGCCCGCCTGCGCAAGCTCGGCTGCCGGGTGGCGCTGGACGATTTCGGCGCCGGCATGTCCTCGTTCGGCTATCTCAAGGACCTCGAGCTGGACATGGTGAAGATCGACGGCATCTTCGTGCAGAACATGGCCAGCGACCGCATGTCGCGCTCGATCGTGCGCGCGGTGGCCGAGATCGGCCACGAGCAGGGCCTGCAGGTGGTGGCCGAATGGGTGTCCTCGCAGGAACTGCTGGACCTGCTGGCCGACATGTCGGTGGACTACGCGCAGGGGTTCGCCCTGCACCGGCCGCAGCGCGTGCTGTTCCAGCGCGATGCCAGCGCCGGCGCGTGAGCCGGGCCTGGTTCAGCGCGTGATCCCGTCCTTGCCCGCATACTTGCCGTGATGCCCGACCACGCCCCGCCCGCGCCGCCCGAATCCGACGACCGCATCCCGCCGCCGCTGGTGGTGGCGATCACCGCGCGCGCGCTGTTCCACATGGAGGACAGCCATGCGGTGTTCGAGCGCGAGGGCATCGATGCATTCGCCGCGCACCAGCGCCAGCGCGAGAACGAGGTGCTGCCGCCCGGCATCGCCTTCCCGCTGGTGCGCAAGCTGCTGGGCCTGAACGCGGGCGCGCGCCGGGTCGAGGTGATCCTGCTCTCGCGCAATTCCTCCGATACCGGACTGCGCGTGTTCAATTCGATCCAGCACCACGGGCTGGACATCCGCCGCGCCACCTTCACCGCCGGCGCGCCGGTCTGGCCCTACATCAAGCCGTTCGGCGCGCAGCTGTTCCTTTCGGCCAACCCGGAATCGGTGCGGCGCGCGCTGGAGGCCGGGGTGGCCGCCGCCACCATCCTGCCGGAGAAGGCCAACGAGCCGCGCCAGCGCCAGCTGCGGATCGCGTTCGACGGCGACGCGGTGCTGTTCGGCGACGAGAGCGAGCGGGTATCGCGCGAGCAGGGAGTGGAGGCGTTCGGCCGCCACGAGCGCGAGCGTGCGCACGAACCGCTTTCCGGCGGCCCGTTCCGCGGCTTCCTGGCCGCCCTGCACGACCTGCAGGCGGCGTTCCCGCCGGGCCAGGACGCGCCGATCCGCACCGCGCTGGTCACCGCGCGCTCGGCGCCCGCGCACGAACGGGTGATCCGCACCCTGCGCGAATGGGGCGTGCGCCTGGACGAGGCGCTGTTCCTCGGCGGCCGCGACAAGGGGCCGTTCCTGGAGGCGTTCGGCGCCGACATCTTCTTCGACGATTCCCCGCACAACATCGATTCCGCGCGCCGCCACGTGGCCGCCGGCCACGTGCCCCACGGCGTGGCTAACGAGGCCGCATCCGGCTGAGCGCGCGGATCAGTCCGGCAGGCGCAGCCCGGCCAGCTTCCAGCCCAGGCCGTCGCGGCGGAACTCGAACACCACCGGCTTGCCCTCGGCATTGGCCACGGTCGCGGTGAACAGGCCTGGCGAGGCGTAGCCGGTACGCGCATCCTTCAGCGGATCGTTCGGGATCCCGGCCGGGGTGGTGCGCGCCAGCGCGCTGCCCTGCAGCAGCACCGCCAGCCCGCGCGGCGAGGCCATCGCCTTTACCGCTGGCTCGGTAAAGGCACTACTGACCTTGCCGATGGCCAGCGGTCCCGAACGGGAGGCGGTGCGCGCCAGTATGTCGCGCATGATCTTTTCTTCGAGCTGCGGGCGCAGGCTGTCCTCCAGCCGGTGGAAATCCACGAACCGCCACAGCTCGTCCTGCTGGCCCGCGGCCACCAGCCGGCGGATGCCATTGATCGCCAGCCACGGCCCGGCGGCCACATAGGCCAGGAGCAGCAGCGCCAGCAGGCCCAGCGGAACCAGGGTCCATTTCAGTTTCGTGCGCATGTCCTGCCTCTCCGGAGCCCGCCACAGCCTGCCCAAATGGCAACGGCCGGGCAAGCCCGGCCGTTGGCGTGCGTGCACCGGGCTTTAGAACCGGGCGGCGCGCTCGCGCGCTTCCAGCTTGCCCAGGCGGCTCTGGTCGTTGAGCTCCAGCGCGCGCAGTTCGAACGGGGCGCCATAGCCGGGCGGCAGGTGCTCGCGCTGGAATTGCAGCACGAGGGTTCCGCTGCCGGCTTCCATCCATGCCGCGGCATGTGCCTCGGAGACCGGGCGCAGGCTGCCGTCCGGTGCGCTGGCGTACAGCGTGCCGCGCGCTTCGTAGCGACCGGGCGAGGCCGCCTGCACCGGCAGCGAGACCCGCAGCCGGCTGGCATCCAGCGCATAGCTGCCGGCGAGGCGGGCGGTGGGCTGCGCGACGGCGAAGGCGGTGCGCGCATCGCGGGGAATCCCGCCCACATCCGAAAACACCTGCAGCTCCCACAGGCCGGGCACGGCGGCCGTGCGGCTGGGCAGCGTGAACGTGGCGGACTGGCTGCCGTCCGGATTGGCGCGCACCCCGACCGCCTGGCTGCTGCCATCCGGGGCCACCAGCAGCGCGCTGGTGCGCAGTGCGCCCGGGCGACCGCCAGACGTGGCCGCGATCGCCACCCGCATCTGCTCGCCGGCCAGCGCCTGGCTGCGGTCGGCACGGGCATGCAGCACCACGGGGCTGTCGGGTTCGAACACATGGATCACGTACCGCCCTTGCGCGCGGGGAGCCTGCAGGGTCGCCTTGCCGGCGCCGCTGCCGCTGCCGAGGCGCAGCACCTGGGTGCCGGCGCTGGCCTCCATCCCGGCCTGGCGCAGGGCCTCCGCATCGGCGCTGCGGGTGATGCCGATCGGACGGCCTTGCATCGCCACCCGGATATCGTCGGCGCGCAGGGCGGTCGCGCCGGCCGCGGGGCTCACCCGCACCAGCGCATTGGCGGCCGACAGCGGCAGCGGGACGCCGCGCTGCAGCTCGCTGCCCTGCACGGTCAGCCAGTACTCGCGGCTTTCGGCCTGGTACGGCGGGGTGGCCGACAGCGCCAGCGCCGGATCGAGCGCCCAGGAGAACGCGACCGCCTGGCGTTCGAACGTGCCGGCCGGCGCCGGCAGGGTGGCCAGGCGCATGGGCACCCGGTCGCCGCTGCCCGCCGGCAGCAGGGGCTGGGCCGCGAACGCGGCCGCCATCAGGAGTTGCGACAGGGCGGCGATGGCCGCTGCGCGAAGGATCATGGGACGCATGCGGGTGGCCTCACTTCATGTCGTTGCGGAGGATGGTGTCCAGGCCGAAGCAGGCGCGCCGGCTCTGGTTGTGGCTGAGCGGTTCGCTGCCGGCCATCCGTGACTTGTCGTAGAACCACACCGCGCCGGCGGCGGACTGGCTGCTGCAATTGAGGAAGCCGTCGGAGCAGCTGTCCAGCCAGGCCTGCGTGAGTTCCAGCCCCACGTTGAGGGTGTAGCCGCCGCAGTAGCTGTCCGGATCCCAGACCGCGGTTTCCACGTCGGTGCCGACCACGCTGCGGAACTGCCGGGGCAGCGAAGGACGCCCGCCGGTGCCGTACAGGTAGTTGGCGTTGTAGTAGGCCATCCAGCTCACCTGCTGCTGGCGCACCGCGTCCGACTTGTAGCCCAGCAGCCAGCCAAGCGAGGTCTCGAACACGTTGCCGTTGATCACCGCATCCGCCAGCGGGGTGCCGGCGGAGGAGGGCGCGAGCGCATTGACCCGCACGATCCGGCTGATGATCGCCGGATAGCGGCTGTCCCAGGTGGGGTTGGAGAGCATCCAGCGCACGATGTTGCCGCCGTTGGAGTGGGTGATCACGATCAGGCGGGTGATGCCCTTGGCGTTGATGAACTGGGTGAGCTGGTCGGCCAGGCAGCCGGCGGCGCGGCTGTCCCACATGTACTGGTCGAAGTCGCAGTTGATGACCACGTAGTTGGCGGGATTGGCCAGCCCGGCGCGGACGTTGTTGACCATCGTCGGCTGCCAGTAGTCGTTGTAGGCATCCGTCTGCTTGCCGGTGCCGTGGACGAACGCCACGCCGGTGACATCCGCGGCGCGGGCCGCGGGGGTGGAAACGAGGGCGACGCACAGCGCGAGCGCCGCCAGGACGAGCCTGATCATGAAGAGTCCCCGAAACGATGCCGCGCGGCCTGCGGCGGGCGCCGTCCCGGTCCCCGATGATCGGACGGCAGCCGGCAGCATACGAAGCGGTATGGGAAAGTCATGCCGCAGCGCGGCAAGCGTTGGCAGCCCGGCGCTGGATTGGGTCGCGCCGGATCGGGCGGCGGGAGTCCGCGCGTCGGATTGTGTCCCGGGTCAGCCCAGCTCGCGCGCGCGTTGCCGGCCCCACGCGTCCAGCGCCTGCAGCAGCGCCTGCTTGCCGGGGTCGTCGGCATGCATCTGGCGCAGTTGCCGCAGCCGTTCGTGATATTCGGGCAGGGTGAGTTCGGACAGCCCGCCATCGCCCAGCAGGCGCTCGCGGCGGTAGGCGTCCCATTGCGCGCGCGCGGCGGCATCCAGGCTGGCGGGCCAGTTGCGGGCGCGGTAGCGCAGCAGCAGGGTGGGCAGGCGCCGGTCGCGGAACGGGAACCGCGCCTGTTCCAGCTGTTCCGGCGCGCTGGCGCGGACCTGCGCCAGCAGGCGCTTGTCACCGGCATCGAGGAATCCGTCGTACAGCGCCGCATCCGGGTCGGTGGCTGCCTGCGGGCGGTTGCGCGCGTACACCCGGCGGATCTTCTCGGCCAGCGCGGGGCCAGCGGCGCGCAGGCGGGCGGCGCGCTGTTCGACCACGGCCGGGTCGATCTTGAGCCGGTCGAAGTCCGCCGCGCGCCGGTGCCGCCATTCCACCAGCGCCGGGCACTTGTTGGCGTGCACTTCCTTCAGCGCGATCCGCGCTTCGCCCTCGGCGAGGTCGGCCTGGCGCACGTACAGGCGCGCGGCGATGGCCTCGGCGTCCAGCGCGAGCAGCGGCTCCGGGTCGCTGGCGAGATCGAACACGATCGTGCGCGTCTCGTAATCGGGATGCCGCGCCAGCGGCAGCACCGGTGCCGCGCACAGGCGCGAGGCGGGGAAGCGCTGCGAGACGTGCAGCACCGGGGTCATCGCCACCGGATCGAGCAGGGAGGCGGCATGGCGCTTGTCGCGCAGGCGCAGGGCCACGTCCCACAGCCCCGGCTGGTGGGTGCGGAACAGCCGCGCCAGCCCGATCAGCGCGCGCACGTCGCTCAGCGCCTCGTGCGCCACGCCCTCGCGCAGGCCGTTGTCCTCGGCCAGGTGCTCGAGCTTGAAGCTGGTGCCCTGGCCGTCCTCGCGCTGAGGCCATGTGATCCCATCCGGGCGCAGGGCGTGCATCAGGCGCAGCGCGTCCAGCAGGTCCCAGCGCGAGTTGCCGTTCTTGTATTCGCGCTCGTAGGGGTCGTGGAAGTTGCGGTACAGGCCGTAGCGCACGAATTCATCGTCGAAGCGCAGCGAGTTGTAGCCCACGCTGCAGGTGCCGGGGCGGCCCATTTCCTCGACGATGCGGGCGAACGCGGCCGCCTCGTTGACGCCGTCGCGCAGCGCGTCCTGCGGGGTGATCCCGGTCACCAGGCTGGCATCCGGCGAGGGCAGCAGGTCATCCGCCGGCTGCACGAAGAAGCTGATCGGCGCGTCCACCGGGTTCAGCGCGAGGTCGGTGCGGATCGCGGCGAACTGGGCGATCCGGCTGCGGCGCGGGTCCGCGCCGAAGGTCTCGAGGTCGTAGAACAGGAAGGACTCGGCCATCGCCGGTTCAGCGGTTCGGGTCGAACTGGATCGGCACCACCACCACGGCCTGCACCGGCTGGCCGTTGCGCATCGCGGGGCGGAACGTCCAGCGGCGCACCGTCTCCAGCGCGGCGCGGTCCAGGTAGCGGTTGCCGCTGCCCTGCGCCAGCTCCAGGCGGTCCACCCGGCCGTCGGGCGTCACCGTCACCCGCACCTGCACGGTACCGCCGGCGCCCATGCGCAGGGCTTCCTGCGGATAGCGCGGGGCCGGGGTGGACAGCGGCATGGGCTGGGCCTGGTTGCCGCCGCTGCCGCCAGCCGCGGCGGGTGCGGTGGGTGCAGTCGCGGGATTGCCGGTGGCAGCGTTCGCCACCGGAGCCGCGGGCCGGGCCGGTGGTGGCGGCGGGGGGGCGGCCTGTGCATTCGGATCGACCCGCAGCCCGCTGACGTTGCCGCTGGCAGTGCCATCGACCACGTCGGGCGGCAGCGGCGCGGGCAGCGCTTCCGGCGGGGTGGCGTTGGCCGGGGCATCGCCGGCCTTGTAGAAATCATTGGGCTGGCGCGAACCCAGCCAGACCAGCAGGAACAGCAGCAGGCCGGCGGCGAATGCGAGGGCGACCAGCTTGGGCAGGGTGGGCGACAGCAGCGAGGCGCGCTTCGGGGGCAGGGCAGGCTCGGTCATGCCCGCATTCTGGCATAGCCGCGGCGCGCGCCCGCCACCGCGGGCCGGGCTCGGCGATAATGCGGGTTCATCCTTCGCGCCATCCGGTACTTCCATGCTCGATCCCGTCCTGCTGCGCCACCATCCCGCCGACCTCGCCGAGCGCCTGCGCGCCAGCCGCGGCTTCGACCTCGACGTGGCCCGCCTGGAGGCGCTGGAAGCCGACCGCAAGCGCATCCAGGTGCGCACCCAGGAATTGCAGAACCTGCGCAACACCCGCAGCAAGCAGATCGGCATGCTCAAGGCCAAGGGCGAGGACGTGTCCGCGATGATGGCCGAGGTGGCCGGCTTCGGCGAGGAGCTGAAGGCCTCCGAGATCGAGCTGGAGCGCCTGCGCGCCGAACTGGACGCGATCGCCGCCGGCATCCCCAACCTGCCGGACCCGTCCGTGCCGCCGGGCAGCGATGAGGCCGGCAACGTCGAGCAGCACCGCTGGGGCACGCCGCGCGCGTTCGATTTCCCGGTCAAGGACCACGTGGAGCTGGGCGCGCGCCACGGCTGGCTGGATGCCGAGACCGCGGCCAAGCTGTCGGGCGCTCGCTTCACCGTGCTGCGTGGCCCGCTGGCGCGCCTGCACCGCGCGCTGGCGCAGTTCATGCTGGACCTGCACGCCGGCGAGCATGGCTACGAGGAAACCAACGTGCCGGTGATCGTCAACGCCGAGGCGATGCGCGGCACCGGGCAACTGCCCAAGTTCGAGGAGGACCTGTTCTCCACCCGGCTGGGCGAGCACACCCGCTACCTGATCCCGACCAGCGAGGTGCCGCTGACCAACAGCGTGCGCGAGGAGATCCTCGACCCCGAGCGCCTGCCGCTGCGGATGACCGCGCATTCGATGTGCTTCCGTGCCGAGGCCGGCTCCGCCGGGCGCGATACCCGCGGCATGATCCGCCAGCACCAGTTCGAGAAGGTGGAGCTGGTGAGCATCGCCCACCCCGAGCAGTCCGACGCCGAGCACGAGCGCATGACCCGCTGTGCCGAGGTGGTGCTGGAGCGCCTCGGCCTGCCGTACCGGCGCATGCTGCTGTGCAGCGGCGACATGGGCTTTTCCGCGCGCAAGACCTACGACCTCGAGGTCTGGCTGCCGTCGCAGGACAGCTACCGCGAGATTTCCTCCTGCTCCAACTGCGGCGATTTCCAGGCGCGCCGGATGCAGGCGCGCTGGCGCAACCCGGCCACCGGCAAGCCCGAGCTGGTGCACACCCTCAACGGCTCCGGGGTGGCGGTGGGGCGCGCGCTGATCGCGGTGATGGAGAACTACCAGCAGGCCGACGGCAGCATCGAGGTGCCGGCCGTGCTGCGCCCATACATGGGCGGCGCCGAGCGCATCGCCTGACGCGGATTGCGCGCCGGCGATGCAAGACGGGCCCGCGCTGCGGGCCCGTCGCGTTTTCGGGAGCCGGCGCGAGCGTGCTCAGGCCGCGCGCGGCAGGATCGCGTCGATCCGGTCCTGGGCCGCTTCCAGCGCCTGCGTGCGCAGTTCCGGCGAGATGTTCAGGCCCTCGGCGCTGACGAATTCCACTTCGGTGATGCCGAGGAAGGCGAACACCTGGCGCAGGTAGGGCTCGACGAAATTGCGCCCGCTGTCGGCCGGATGCTGCCCGCCATAGGTGGCGGCCACGATCACCCGCTTGCCGCCGGCCAGCCCCTGCGGGCCATCGGCGGTGTAGCGGAAGGTCTTGCCGGCGACTGCGATGCGGTCGATCCAGGCCTTGAGCTGGCTGGGGATGCCGAAGTTGTACATCGGCGCGCCCAGCACCACGATGTCGGCGGCCAGGAACTCCTCCAGCACGCGCGCGGCGCGGGCCGCCTCCTGCGGGTCGGACTTGGCCAGGGCGCCGGCATCCAGATGCGGCAGCGCGTGCGCGCCGGCCAGGTCGCGGCGCAGGACTTCCAGCCCGGGCTGGTCGCGCTGCCAGCGGGCGACGATGGCGGCGGACAGGACGCGGCTGGCGGAGCTGTCGCCGAGGATGCTGGAATCCAGATGCAGGAGTTTCATGGGGTGAGCCTCGCAGGGAGCGGCAGGGCCGCGGTGGAAGCGCACTTTAGGGTGTTGCTATTTTGGGATAAACGTAGTCAGATATCACGAATCGTTCCATTATTGGAATTGCCGTCGTGAACGACCTCAACGATCTCTACTACTTCGCCGCCGTCGTCGATCACGGTGGCTTCGCCGCCGCAGAGCGCGCCCTGGGCATTCCCAAATCGCGCCTGAGCCGGCGCATCAGCGCGCTGGAGTCGGAGCTGGGCGTGCGCCTGCTGCAGCGCTCCACCCGTCGCTTCGCGGTGACCGACGTCGGCACCAGCGTGCATCGGCACGCGCAGTCGATGCTGGCCGAGGCCCAGGCCGCGCGCGAGGCGGTGGATCGCCTCAGCGCCGAGCCGCGCGGCAGCGTGCGCGTCAGCGTGCCGGTGTCGATGGCGCAGCAGCAGATGCCGAAGCTGCTCCCGGAATTCCTGTCCCTGTACCCGAAGGTGCGGGTGCAGTTGATTGTCAGCAACCGCCGGGTGGACGTGATCAACGAAGGCGTGGACGTGGCGATCCGCGTGCGCAGCAAGCTGGACGAGGACGGCAGCCTGGTGATGCGCAGCTTCGGCCAGATCCAGGAGCTGCTGGTGGCCAGCCCCGGCTACCTCGACCGCGCCGGCCGCCCGCAGGTGCCGGAGGATCTGGCCCAGCACGTCACCCTGAGCATCAGCGAGGACGAGGCGCGCCAGCGCTGGGAGCTGCACGGCCCGGAGGGCGAGGTGCGCCGGATCGAACTGCAGCCGCGCATCACCGGCTTCGATTTCCCGATGATGCAGGCGATGGCCGAGGGCGGCGCGGGCATCACCCTGTTGCCCGAGACCATCTGCGCCGAGGCGGTGCGCAGCGGGCGGCTGGAGGTGGTGCTGCCGCAGTGGCGGCTGCCGCAGGGCATCGCGCACGCGGTGTTCGCCTCGCGCCGCGGGATGCTGCCGGCGGTGCGCGTCTTCATCGATTTCCTGGCCGAGAAATTGCCGCCGATGCTGGAGGCCGCGCGCCTGGAATGCAGCGATCCGGAGTGCCTGAAACGCCAGGCGGCGCGGCGCAAGCGCGCCTGAGGCGTGCAGCGGGCGGGGGCGGCATGTCAGAATCGCGGCCACGGAAGCGTGGCCGAGTGGTTTAAGGCAGCGGTCTTGAAAACCGCCGTGGCAGCGATGCCACCGTGAGTTCGAATCTCACCGCTTCCGCCACCTTGCGATCGGAAATTTCCGATCCCGCGATGCGGCGTCGCCTGCTGGGATGCCGCCCGCGAGCGGTCTAGCGTAGTCGCATCCACATCGTAGCTGGGGAGCTGCCATGTCCATCCGGGTGTTCATCGTCGACGACCATGCGCTGGTGCGAACCGGCTTTCGCCTGATCCTGGGCTCCGAGCCCGACATCGAGGTAGTGGGGGAAGCCGACAGCGCCGAGCAGGCGTTGCCGCAGATCCGCAAGCTCAAGCCGGACGTGGTGCTGTGCGACCTGCACCTGCCGGGCCTGAGCGGGCTGGAGGTGACCGAACGGGTGGTGCGCGGCGAGTACGGCAGCCGGGTGATCGTGGTGTCGGTGCTGGAGGACGGGCCGATGCCGCGGCGGCTGCTGGAGGCGGGGGCGTTCGGCTACGTGGGCAAGGCCTGCGATGCCGCCGAGCTGCTGAAGGCCGTGCGCGACGTTGCGCGCGGGCGCAAATACCTCTCCAGCGCGATCGCCCAGGGGCTGGCGCTGGCCGGCCTGCAGGGCGAGATGGCCTCGCCCTTCGATGCGCTCACCCCGCGCGAGCTGGAGGTGGCGCTGCTGCTCAACCAGGGGCTGCGGCAGGAAGCCATCGCGCGCCAGCTGAGCCTGAGCGCGAAGACCGTCAACACCCACAAGACCCGGCTGTTCGAGAAGCTGGGCATCCACGACAGCATCGCGCTGGCGCGGCTGGTCAGCCAG
>JBKBXH010000017.1:0-10459 GCA_046313655.1 Thermomonas sp.
CGACGGCAAGACCCGCGTGCTGCGGTTCGACCCCGCCACCGGCAAGTCCGCGCCCGCGTTCGATCCGCAGGCCCTGGCCGATGCCATCAACCTGGCCGCCGGCGGCAAGGGCCGGCCGGTCACCGCGGAGCGGCTGCCGCCGAGGGAGATCAAGCGCGCCGCCGACGGCGCGCTGGTGCTGACCAGCGCGTTCGGCCCGGGGGCGTTCCGCTGCGACGCCGCCGGCTGCAAGGCGGTGGCGCGCGCCGCGTCCGGCAGCGAGCCGGGCGCGCCGTCGCCGGACGGCACCCGCGAGGCCTTCGTGCGCGACTGGAACCTGTGGCTGCGCGACGTCGCCACCGGCAAGGAGACCCAGCTCACCTTCGACGGCCAGCCCGACTACGGCTACGCCACCGACAACGCCGGCTGGAAGCACACCGACAACGCGATCGTGGTGTGGTCGCCGGACGGCAAGAAGATCGCCACCTTCCGCCAGGACCAGCGCAAGACCAGCACCATGACCCTGGTCGCCACCAATATCGGCGCGCCCAAGGTCGAGCAGTGGAAGTACCCGTTCGCCGGCGACAAGGACGTGACCCTGATCGAGCGCGTCATCCTCGACCTGTCCGGCGGCGCGCCGCGCACCATCCGCCTGCAGATGCCGCCCGACCAGCACCGCTCCACCTGCGCCGACGACATCGTCTGCGGCGACGGCTGGGAGGACGTGCAGTGGGCGCGCGACGGCAAGACCCTGGCCTTCGTCAGCACCGACCGCGGGCACAAGTCGGCCACCCTGCGCGTGGCCGATGCCGCCACCGGCAAGGTGCGCGACGTGTACACCGAGACCGTGGCCACCCAGTACCAGAGCGCGCCGGCGCTGGATTCGGTGAACTGGCGCTATCTGCCGGAGAGCAACGAGTTCCTGTGGTTCAGCCAGAAGTCCAACTGGGGCCACCTGTACCTGCACGACCTCGCCACCGGCAAGCTCAAGCGCCAGCTCACCAGCGGCGACTGGAACGTCACCCGCATCCTGCACCTGGACGCCGCCGGGCGCCACCTGCTGGTCGCCGGCGTCGGCCGCGAGGCCGGGCGCGACCCGTACTACGTGCACGTGTACGCGGTGGGCATGGATGGCGGCGGCGTGCGCCTGCTGACCCCGGAGAACGCCAACCACGCCGCGACCGTCTCGGCCGACGGCAAGTATTTCCTCGACCTGCATTCCACCATCGACAGCGCGCCGGTGGCGGTGGTGCGCGATGCCGCCGGCAAGCAGGTGGCGGAGCTCGCGCGCGCCGACCTCACCCGCCTCAAGGCCGCCGGCTGGGTGCCGCCGCAGGCGTTCACGGTGAAGGCGCGCGACGGAAAGACCGACCTCTACGGCCAGCTGTTCAAGCCGTCGAACTTCGATCCGGGCAAGAAGTACCCGATCATCACCTACATCTACCCGGGCCCGCAGGTCGGTTCGGTGCGCAGCCGCAGCTTCCAGCCCGCGCACGGTGACCACCAGGCGCTGGCCGAGCTGGGCTTCGTGGTGATCGCGCTGGACGGCATGTGCACGCCGCTGCGCAGCAAGGCGTTCCAGGACAGCTGCTACGGCAACATGGCCGACAACACCCTGCCCGACCAGGTGGCCGCGCTGAAGCAGCTGGGCGAGCGCTATCCGTGGATCGACACCGCGCGCGCCGGCATCTGGGGCCATTCCGGCGGCGGCAACGCCACCGCGGCGGCGATGTTTCGCTACCCGGACGTGTACAAGGTGGGCATCGCCGAATCCGGCAACCACCAGAACCTCAGCTACGAGGACGATTGGGGCGAGCGCTACCAGGGCCTGCTGGAGACCAAGCCCGACGGCACCACCAACTACACCGGGCAGGACAACGCGCCGCTGGCGAAGAACCTCAAGGGCAAGCTCTTCCTGCTGCACGGGCTGATGGACGACAACGTGCCGCCGCAGTCCACGCTGCTGGTGGTGGACGCGCTGATCAAGGCCAACAAGGACTTCGACCTGCTGCTGCTGCCGCACGCCCGCCACGGCTACGGCGTGGACAGCTACTACGTGATGCGCCGGCGTTGGGACTACTTCGTGAAGAACCTGCTCGGCGCCGAGCCGCCGAAGCAGTTTGAGCTGAAGCCGCAGTCCTGACGGCATCGCCCGGACCGCCCTGCACGACGGCGCCTGCGGGCGCCGCCGTCGCATCCGGGCTCAGCGCGCGGCTTGCCCGAACAGGATCTTCTTCTCCTCGTCCGACAGCGGCTGGCCCGCGTTCGGGTTGACCTGCCGCGCCAGCGCGTAGGCGCGCGCGGTGGCCGGGCGCGCCGCGATCGCCGTGCGCCAGCGGCGCAGGTGCGGGAACGGGCCGAGGTCCAGCGGCGCCTTGTCGTAGGCGTCGATCCACGGGTAGGCCGCCATGTCGGCGATGCTGTAGCCGGCGCCGGCGATCCACTCGCGCTCGGCCAGGCGCGCATCCAGCACGCCCAGCAGGCGCAGCGCCTCGTTGCGGTAGCGCGCCTTCGCGTAGGGCACGTCCTCCGGCGCGTACACGTGGAAGTGGCCGTACTGCCCGGTCATCGGGCCGAGCCCGGCCACCTGCCAGCACAGCCATTCGTCCACCTCGATCCGCTGCCGGCGCGCGCGGGCGGCATCGGCATCCGCAGCCACGCCGTCGAAGCGGCCGGCCTTGTCCGCCAGGTAGCGCAGGATCGCGCCGGATTCGAAGACGGAAATGGGCGCGCAGCCGTCGCCGGGCGCGTGGTCCACGATCGCCGGCATCTTGTTGTTCGGCGCGATGGCGAGGAACTCCGGCGCGAACTGCGCGCCGCGGCCGATGTCCACCGGCACGATCCGGTAATCGAGGCCGGCTTCCTCCATGAACAGGGTGATCTTGTGGCCGTTCGGGGTAGGCCAGTAGTACAGGTCGATCATGGCGGGGCGCTCGCGGTGGGGGAGCGCCACTCTAGCGCCGCGCGCGTGGCGCGGCCGTTGCGATGGCGGCAACGCGGCGTTGCGCGGCGCGCCGTCAGTGCCCGCCCTGCGCGGCCAGGCGGTCGAGGTCGATGCCCTGCGCACGCAGCGCGCGCGCGGCGCGCAGCGCGTAGAACGCGAGATACGCGAAGCAGGCCACCCCCACCCAGAAGCTGGCATGCACGCCCACTGCGTCGGCCAGCGCGCCCTGCGCCCAGCTCACCAGCCCGCCGCCCATGATCATCATGATCAGCAGGCTGCTGCCCTGGTTGGTGTGGCGGCCCAGGCCGGCGATGGCCAGCGCGAAGATGCACGGCCACATCGTGCTGCAGAACAGACCGACGCTGACCAGCGCGATGATGCTGGCCTTTCCGGTGGTGGCCATGCCGACCAGCAGCGCCGCGATCCCGCACAGCGCGAAGTACAGCAGCATCCGCGCCGGGTTGCCGCGGCTCAGCCACGCCGCCGCGATCATCACCACGATCACCCCGGCATAGCCGAAGAACTGCGAGATGTCGTGGCGGGCGATCGCGTTCACCGCCAGGTACACCCCGAACGCGAGGAACGGCAGCACCAGCGTGAGCAGCCGGCGCGCGCCCGCGCCAAGCTCGAACGCGCCGGCCGCGCCGGTCCAGCGCCCGATCATCAGGCTGGCCCAGTACAGCGAGACGTACGGCGCCAGGTGGTGGGTCTGGATGCCCAGCCCCTCGTGCAGGTAGGCGGGCAGGTTGCTGACCGTCGAGACCTCCACCCCCACGTACAGGAAGATCGCCAGCATCCCCAGCGCCAGCTGCGGGTACGCGAAGGCCGAGCCGCGGTCGGCCAGCTTGGCGGCATCCGCGGCCTCGTCGCGCGCCACCGCGTCCAGGTCGATGCGGTTGGGCACCGCCGAGAACCACAGCAGCAGCGCCACCAGCAGGAACGCCGCGCCCAGCACCAGGTACGGGATCTTGACGCTCTCGATGCTGGCCTGGTCGTTGTTCGCGGCCACGCTGCCGAAGATCGCCAGGCTGACCAGCAGCGGCCCCACCGTGGTGCCGAAGTTGTTGATGCCGCCGGCCAGGGTCAGCCGCTGCGCGCCGGTGGCCGGGTTGCCCATCACGATCGCCAGCGGGTTGGCCGCGATCTGCTGCAACGCGAAGCCCAGCCCGACAATGAACAGCCCCGACAGCATCAGCGCGAACGAGCCACTGTTGGCGGCCGGGTAGAACAGCAGGGTGCCCAGCGCCGACAGCAGCAGCCCGAGGCAGATGCCGTTGCGGTAGCCGATGCGCTCCAGCAGGTCGCGCCCGCTGGCGCGCGAGATCCCGAAATACACCAGCGCGCCCACCGTGTACGCCACGTAGAACGCAACCGACACCAACTGGCTCTGCGCCTGGCTGAGGTCGAAGGCCTTCTTGAACACCGGGATCAGGATGTCGTTGCTGGCGGCGACAAAGCCCCAGAAGAAGAACACGGTGATGAGGACGCCGAACTGCGCCCATCGCGTTTGCTGGTGTGCCATCTCGCCCCGCCGGTTGCTGGTGGTTGCTGCGAAGGGCACCGCCCGCGGCGCCATTCCCCATCCGCAGTACAGCAGCCGCGGCGGCGGCTTGTACAGGCCTGCGGGTGGCACTGCAAACGATTTCCATGGCGGTTGACGCCGGCGGCGCCAGCCGCTGCAATGCAGCATTCCCGTTGCCGACCACCTCCGCCGATGCCGTTCGATCCCCGTGCCCGCCTGTCGCCCCTGCCCGCCCTGATCTTCTCCTCGCGCTGGCTGCAGTTGCCGCTGTACCTGGGCCTGATCGTCGCCCAGGGCGTTTACGTGGTGCTGTTCCTGAAGGAGCTGTGGCACCTGATCCACGGCGCGGTCAGCCTGAGCGAGCAGGACATCATGCTGCTGGTGCTGGGCCTGATCGACGTGGTGATGATCTCCAACCTGCTGATGATGGTGATCGTCGGCGGCTACGAGACCTTCGTCTCGCGCATGCAGCTGGAGCACCACCCCGACCAGCCGGAGTGGCTGAGCCACGTCAACGCCAGCGTGCTCAAGGTGAAGCTGGCGATGGCGATCATCGGCATCTCCTCGATCCACCTGCTCAAGACCTTCATCGAGGCCGGCACCCTCGGCGGGCTGCCGCTGTGCGGCAGCGGCGAGGCCGCCGGGCTGGCCGACGCGATGGCGGCCGCGGCCACCATCGGCAAGACCTGCACCAAGGTCACCGCCACCGGGGTGATGTGGCAGACCATCATCCACTGCGTGTTCATCCTGTCGGCCATCGGCATCGCCTGGACCGACCGGCTGATGGCGCACGGCGCGGGCAAGCGCGAACACGCCGGCCACTGAGGCGGCGGGCATGCCGGTAAAATCCCGGCAATGGATGTCTCCCACCTCCTCGACGGGCTGAACCAGGCCCAGCGCGAGGCCGTCTCCGCCGCGCCCGGGCACTACCTCGTGCTGGCCGGTGCCGGCTCCGGCAAGACCCGCGTGCTCACCCACCGCATCGCCTGGCTGCACGAGGTGTTCGGGGTGCCGCTGCACGGCATCCTCGCGGTCACCTTCACCAACAAGGCCGCCGGCGAGATGCGCGGGCGCATCGCCGCGCAGCTGGGCGGCGAGCCGCGCGGCGCGTGGATCGGCACCTTCCACGGCCTGGCCCACCGCCTGCTGCGCCTGCACTGGCAGGAGGCGCGCTTGCCGGAAGGGTTCCAGGTGCTGGATTCCGACGACCAGCTGCGCCTGGTCAAGCGCGTGGCGCAGCAGCTGGAGCTGGACGACGGCCAGTTCCCGCCGCGCCAGATCGCGTGGTGGATCAACGCGCAGAAGGACGAGGGCCGCCGCCCGCAGCACATCCAGCCGGCCCCGGGCGACCCCTGGGGCGAGGCCCTGCTGCGCGCCTACGCCGCCTACCAGGAGCGCTGCGAGCGCGCCGGGCTGGTGGATTTCGCCGAGCTGCTGCTACGCGCGCACGAGCTGCTGCGCGAGCAGCCGGGGCTGCTGGCGCACTATCGCCAGCGCTTCGGGCAGATCCTGGTGGACGAGTTCCAGGACACCAACGCCATCCAGTACGGCTTCGTGCGCCTGCTGGCCGGCAGCGGTACCGATGAAAGATGCGGGCAGGTATTCGTGGTCGGCGACGACGACCAGGCCATCTATGGCTGGCGCGGCGCCAAGGTGGAGAACGTGCAGCGCTTCCTGCGCGATTTCCCCGGCGCGCAGACCATCCGGCTGGAGCAGAACTACCGTTCCAGCAGCAACATCCTCAACGCCGCCAACGCGGTGATCGCGCACAACGAGGACCGCCTCGGCAAGCGCCTGTGGACCGAGGCCGGCGAGGGCGAGCCGATCGACCTGTACGCGGCCTGGAGCGAGATCGACGAGGCCGCCTACGTGGTCAGCCGCATCGCGCAGTGGGTGCAGGGCGGCGGCAGCTGGGGCGACGCCGCCATCCTCTACCGCAGCAACGCGCAGTCGCGCGCGTTCGAAGAGGAGCTGCTGAAGCGCCAGATCCCGTACCGGGTGTACGGCGGCATGCGCTTCTTCGAGCGCGCCGAGATCAAGGACGCGCTGGCCTACCTGCGCCTGCTGGCCAACCGCGACGACGACGCGGCGTTCGAGCGCGCGGTGAACACCCCGGCGCGCGGGATCGGCGAGCGCACCCTGGACGAGATCCGCCGCGCCGCGCGCGCCAATGCCGAGTCGCTGTGGCGGGCCGCGCGCCGGCTGTGCGAACACTCCACGCTGGCGGCGCGCGCGCGCAACGCGGTGGCCGGCTTCCTGCAGCTGGTCGACGTGCTGGCGGATGAGACCGCGGCGATGCCGCTGGCGGAAAAGACCGACCACGTGCTGGCGCGCTCCGGCCTGCGCACGCACTACGAGAACGAATCGCGCGGGCAGCAGGACTCGCGCACCGACAACCTCGACGAACTGGTCTCGGTGGCCTCGCGCTTCGTGCGCGGCGACGAGGAGGAGGCCGCGGCGATGCCGGAGCTGGTCGCCTTCCTCGCCTATGCCGCGCTGGAGGCCGGCGAGGGCCAGGCCCAGGCCGGCGAGGACGGGGTGCAGCTGATGACCCTGCACAGCGCCAAGGGCCTGGAGTTCCCGCTGGTGTTCCTGGTCGGGCTGGAGGAGGGGCTGTTCCCCAACCTGCGTTCGGCCGAGGAGCCGGGGCGGATGGCGGAGGAGCGGCGGCTGGCCTACGTCGGCATCACCCGCGCGCGCCAGCAGCTGGTGCTGTGCCATGCCGAGCGCCGGCGCATCCACGGCAGCGACATGTACGGGATGCCGTCGCGCTTCCTGCGCGAGATCCCGAAGGCCCTGCTACGCGAGATCCGCCCGAAGCCGCAGTCGGCGTTCGGCGCACGCCCCTTCGCCGCCGCGCCGCGCCGCGATGCCGGCCACGCCGTGCTGGAGGAGGCGCCGATCCGGCTGGGCGCGAGCGTCCGCCATCCCACCTTCGGCACCGGCTTCGTCACCGACGTGGAGGGCAACGGCGCGCACGCCCGCGTGCAGGTGAACTTCGACGACGTGGGCAGCAAATGGCTGGTGCTGGCCTACGCCAACCTCAGCCCGGCGTGAGTAGCGTGGGCGCCGGCCCAGATCACGCTCACGGTCACAGCTGGAACCCCAGCGCGCGCACCATGCCTTCGCCGACGTCGCGCAGCCAGCCGGGCGCGCGGGCCGCGTAAGGCGAGGATTCCGCGCGGCGCGCCGCGAACCAGCCGGCCAGCGCGTCGATCTGCGCGGCTTCGTGGAACAGCACGTTGAGCTCGTAGTTCAGGAACAGGCTGCGCCCGTCGAGGTTGATCGAGCCGGCGCTGGCGAGCGCGGCGTCGATCACGAAGGCCTTGGCGTGCAGCATCCGCGGCAGCAGGTGGATGCGCACCCCGGCGGCGGCCAGCTCGCGCAGGCTGCGCGCACGCGCGATGTCGGCCAGGCGGTGGTTGGAACGCGCCGGCAGCAGCAGCTCCACCTGCACCCCGCGGCGCGCGGCCAGCACCAGCGCCAGCTGCAGCGCGTCGTCGGGAACGAAGTAGGGCGTGGCCAGCAGCACGCGCGCATCGGCGCGGTGGATCGCGCCCAGCAGCAGGGCATAGGCGGTGTCGTCGCGGCGGTCGGGGCCGCTGGGCAGCAGCTGCGCCAGCGCGCCGTCCTCCACGGCGTCGATGGGGTCCGCCGCCGGCATCGCCGCATCGCCGCCGGCCAGCGCCCAGTCGCGCGCGAACAGGCGCGCGGCGTCGTGCGCGATGCCGCCGTCCGCGAGCAGGCTGAGGTCGTCCCAGGCGGGGTCGGGCGCATGCCCGAGGAAATACTCGCAGGCGAGGTTGCGGCCGCCGGTCCACAGGCGCTGGCCATCCACCACCACCAGCTTGCGGTGGTTGCGCAGGTTGCCGCGCCCGAACTGCGGGTGCAGGCGCAACCGCAGCGGCGAGAACCAGCGCGCCTGCGCGCCGCTGTTGCGCAGTAGGCGCAGGGTGCGGCGATGCCCGGCGAAGGCGCCCAGTCCGTCCAGCAGCACCCGCACCGCCACCCCGCGCGCATGCGCGCGCGCCAGCGCCTCGGCCAGCTGCACGCCCACCGCATCGGCGCGCAGCAGGAACACCTCGATGTCGATCCGTGTGCGGGCCGCATCCAGCAGGTCCAGCAGCGCCTGCAGCGCGCGCGCGCCGTCGGCCTCGATCCGCAGCGCGGCGCAGCGCCGCGGCGGCGGCAGGTCCAGCCCGCGGGTGAGCGCGCTGGCCCAGTTGGCGGTGGCCGCCGCGGGCGTGGCCGGCGGCGGGTCCAGCGGCACGTGCGCGTGCGCCAGCTTGCGCGTGCCCAGTAGCAGGTAGGCGGGCAGTGCCAGGTACGGGAAGGCGACCAGCGCGATCACCCAGGCCAGGGCCGCCGAGGGCGGCCGGCGCTGGCGGCCGGAATGGGTGAGCGCGACATACAGCAGCAGGCCGACCGCCACCGCGGCCACGTGCAGCAGGCTGAGCGCGTGGGCGAGGGACGGGTGCAGCGAGGCCAGCAGCATGCGCCTGCCCGTCGCGGGCTTACCAGCTGAACAGCTTGTAGTAGGTCATCGGGCCGCCGCGGCTGTCGCGCTCGTCCACCACGCCATCGCCGTTGCGGTCGTAGATGTAGTAGGTCGGCCCGCGCAATGGCACCACCTTGACCATGACCAGGCGGCCGCCGTTGCGGTATTCGGTGATGACGTCGCCATTCGGCTCGGTGCGGGTCGCGGGCGTGGCGTTGCGCGCAAGCATGTCCTCCGGCGGCACCGTGGTGCAGGCGGACAGGGCGAGCAGGAGACCGGCGATCAGGGCGCTGCGCATGGCGGAATCCTCGTGGACGTTGCCCGGCAGTATGCGCGATGGCATGCGCGCCTGTCGCGGGCGTGCGCGCGGCACGCCACGCACGGGACGCGGCCGGCGCGGCTCGATGGCGCGCCGCCGGCCGGGCCGTCAGTGGCGGCCGGTGCCTTCCAGGAAATCCTGCGCGAAGCGCTGCAGCACGCCGCCGGCCTGGTAGATCGCCACTTCCTCGGCGGTGTCCAGGCGGCAGGTGACCGCGACTTCGACGCGCTCACCGTTACGGCGCGCGATCACCAGGGTCAGGGTCGCGCCCGGCGCCGGGCGACCCTCGACATCGAAGGTCTCGCTGCCGTCGATGGCCAGGGGGAGGCGGGTAGTGCCCGGCTGGAACTGCAGCGGCAGCACGCCCATGCCGATCAGATTGGTGCGGTGGATGCGCTCGAAGCCCTCGGCCACGATGGCCTCGACGCCGGCCAGGCGCACACCCTTGGCTGCCCAGTCGCGCGAGCTGCCCTGGCCGTAGTCGGCGCCGGCGACCACGATCAGCGGCTGCCGGCGCGCGATGTAGGTCTCGATCGCTTCCCACATGCGCACCACGCTGCCCTCCGGCTCCAGCCGCGCCAGCGAACCCTGGCGCACCTTGCCGTCGGCGTCGCGCACCATCTCGTTGAGCAGCTTGGGATTGGCGAAGGTGGCGCGCATCGCGGTCAGGTGGTCGCCGCGGTGGGTGGCGTAGGAATTGAAGTCCTCCTCCGGCAGGCCCATCCGCGCCAGGTACTCGCCGGCCGCGCTGTCGGGCAGGATCGCGTTGCTGGGCGAGAGGTGGTCGGTGGTGATGTTGTCGCCCAGCACCGCCAGCGCGCGCATCCCGCGCAGGGTGCGCGGGTAGGCCGCCAGCGCGCCCACGCCCTCGCGGTCCCAGTACGGCGGGCGGCGGATGTAAGTGCTCTGCGGGCGCCAGGCGTACAGCGGCTGCGCGCGTTCGCCCTGCGCGCGCGGCGCGAACATCGGCCCATACACCGCGCGGAACTGTTCCGGCTTCACGCTGGCCTGCACCACCGCGTCGATCTCGGCATCGGACGGCCAGATGTCCTTCAGCCGCACCGGCCGGCCGTCGGCGTCGGTGCCGAGCACGTCGCGCTCGATGTCGAAGCGCACGCTGCCGGCGATCGCATAGGCGATCACCAGCGGCGGGCTGGCCAGGAACGCCTGCTTGGCATAGGGGTGGATGCGGCCGTC
>JBKBXH010000018.1:0-5802 GCA_046313655.1 Thermomonas sp.
CCCGTAGAACTCGGTGGTGGTGGAAAAACGCAGGTGGTCCACGCTGGCCGACAGCTCCCAGCCGCTGCCCACGCCCTGGAACAGCTCCGCCCGCCACGCCGTGCGCGGCAGCACCCCGGACGCCGGGCCCTGCTGGTAGCGCAGGTTGGCGTAGGCGCGCGCCCACAGGCTGGCGTAGCCATCCAGCGCCCAGGCATCGTCGCGCTGGCGGAAGTGCTCTGCGTTGAGCCATTCCAGCGCCAGCGAGCCGCGTGCGAACTTGCGCCGCAGCGAGACCCCGGCATCGGTCCAGGCATCGCGGCCGCCACTGAAGGTGGTGCGGTCGAGCCCGGCCCGCAGCAGCCAGCGGTAGCCGTCGCTGCGCAGCGCCTCGGGCGCGGCGGTACGCGCCGGCAGCAAGCTTTCGCGCAGCGCGGCCACCTGCGCCGGATCGGCGCCGTGCTCTGCGGCCGCATCGAAATCCGCACGCGCCGCCGCAAGGTCGCCGGCGGCGCGCCAGGCGCGCCCGCGGGCGAGATAGGGCGCCGCGTCCGCCGGCTCCAGCGCGACCCAGCGTGCATACGCCGCCGCCGCTTCGCGCGGGCGGTCGCTCCACAGGTACAAATCGCCCAGCGCCGACCAGGCATCGGCATAGCCGGGCTTGGCGGTGGTCACCGCGCGCAGGTCGGCCTCGGCGTCGGCATAGCGCCCGGCCCAGGCGTAGGTGCGGCCGCGCGCCAGCAGCACGTCGCTGTTGCCGGGCGAGTCCTGCAGCATCGCCGCGTACAGGGCCAGCGCCTGCGCGCGCCGGGCCGGATCGCCGGATGTGGCCAGTTCGCGCGCCTGGCGCAGGCGCAGGGTTTCGGCATCTTCCTGCGCGGCGGCCGCCACGGGCGGCGCGGCCTGCAGCGGCGCGGTCGCGGCGGGATTGCCTGCGAGGAGGGCGGCCGCCTGCAGCACGGCCGGGGACAGCAGGATCATCGGGTCGCTCCCGGCGCGGATTGCAGGGGACGGGAAGCGGCGGCGCCGGCGCCTGCCTCCCCGGGATCGTCCTCATGCCAGTCGCCGTTGCGGCGCATGTGGCCCCAGTGCGAGCGCCGCCGCAGCCGGAGCAGGCGCACCAGCCAGCGCAGCAGCCCGACCACCCGGAACAGCGACATCATCTGGCGATAGCCGAAGTTCTCCAGCACCGCCACCAGGAACAGCTTCAGCTGCTGGCTTGGGCGCGGGTAGAGATGGAACGAGATCTCCTCCAGCATCATCGCATTGACCGACAGCAGGATGCCTAGCCCGACCGAGGCGAACAGGAACACGAAGAACGCCTGCGGCGACAGCAGCCCGGCCAGCCCGAGCACGATCACCGAGGCATAGCCCAGCACCTCCACCAGCGGACCCAGGCATTCGAACAGCAGCATGAACGGGTACGCCACCCAGCCGACCATGCCGCCATTGCGCCGGGCCATCAGCCGCCAGTTGCCGAACAGGCTCTCGGCCAGGCCCTGCTGCCAGCGCACGCGCTGGTTGTACAGCGAGCGCAGGTCGGACGGCACCTCGGTCCAGCAGATCGGGTCGGGCACGAACGCGATCCGGTAGGGCCGCTTCTCCTCGCGCATGCGCTCGTGCAGGCGCACGACCATCTCCATGTCCTCGCCCACCAGGTCGCTCTTGTAGCCGCCGGCGGCGATCACGCGCTCCTTGTAGAACACGCCGAACGCGCCGGAGATGATCAGCAGCGCGTTCAGCGGCGACCAGCCCAGGCGCCCGAACAGGAACGCGCGCAGGTATTCCAGGGTCTGCGTCAACGGCAGCAGCCGGTCCGGCAGGTCGATCTCCGACAGCAGCCCGTCCTTGACCTTGCAGCCGTTGACGATGCGGATCACGCCGCCGGTGGCGATCATCCGCGAGTCCTCCAGGAACGGCTGCACCACCCGCGCCAGGCTGTCCTCCTGCAGGATGCAGTCGGCATCGACCACGCAGAACAGCGGGTAGCGGGCGGTGTTGATGCCGGCGTTCAGCGCATCCGCCTTGCCGCCGTTCTCCTTGTCCACCAGGCGCACCCGGCCGTTGCCGGGGGAGACGAAGATGCGCTTGACCGGCGCGGTCTTCAGGCGCGCGCGGTAGGCCTCCGGGAACTCCACCAGCCCGAACTCCTCCACCACCGCGCGCAGGGTGCCGTCGCGCGAGCCGTCGTTGACGACCACCACCTCGAAGTTGGGATAGCCCAGCCGCAGCAGCGAGCGCACGGTGGCGACGATGGTCTTTTCCTCGTTGCAGGCCGGCACCAGGATGCTGACCGGCGGCTGGTACTCGGCGAAGTTGCGCAGGCGGAAGCTGGCGCCGTGCTCGCGGGTGTAGCGCAGGATCGCGAACATCGCGATGAAGTTCAGCCCCAGGTACACCGCGTTGATGCTGACGAAATACAGCAGGAAGGCCCATTGCAGGCCTTCCAGGGTGGTCGCCAGCGCGGCCGGGATGGCGGGCATGGCCAGGGCGGCGAGGCTCATGCCGCCACCTGCAGGTGTTGCTCGGCCAGCACCTGGGTGAGGATGTCGCGCGCGTAGCGGTCCTGCTGGCGCTCGCGGATGCGCGCCAGCGCCTCGTCGTCGCCCAGCAGGTGCTGCAGCGCCTGTGCGCTGCGGTAGCGCACCCACCACTGGGTGTCGCCCAGCAGCGGCAGCAGCGCCTCGGCATCGCGCGCGCCGCCCAGCCGCCCGAGCGCGGCCGCGGCGTGCATGCGCACGTGCCAGCGCGGATGCGCCAGCAGCGGGCGCACCTTGTCGAGGTCGGCGGCCTCGGCCATCACCTGCAGGCAGGTCGAGACCAGGTGCTCGTCATGCGGCTCGGACAGGATGCGGCGGATCACCGGGGCCGCCGCCTGCGGGCTGACCCCGGCCAGGAAGCGCACCATGCGCGGCGCCACCTCGTCGTTGGCGCGCAGCGCGGCGCCGCTCAGCGGGCCCTGCACCACCTCGGCATCGGTCTCCGACAGGATCTGCGCCACGCCGCCGTCCACCCAGTCCTGGCGCGCCTCGATCTGCGGCACCACCCGTTCCACCGCGCGCGCGGCGTCGATCCGCATCAATGCGCGCGCGGCGCTGATCGAGACGATCGGGCTGGGATCGTCCAGCAGCGGCTCGATCCGGCTGAAGCTGGACACGCTGCGTAGATGGCCGAGCGCGATGATCGCCATCACCCGGTCGTGGAAGCGGCCGGCGCTGGCGATCTTCTCCAGCTTCGGCGCCAACCCGACTTCCCATGCCAGCTGGTGCATGCCCAGGTTGTCCACGCCCTGCGGCAGCTCGTGCAGCGCGTTCCAGGCCTCCATGAAGCCGGTCATGTCGTGCTCGGGCAGCAGCGGCAGCCGCGCGGGCAGGCCGTCGTGCATGGCCTCCTCCAGCAGCACGCGCCAGCGCGCGACCGCCTGCAGGTGCTGGCGTTCGCGCCGCTGCGCCAGCCGGCGCAGCACCAGCACGGCCACGAACAGGGCCAGCGAGGCCAGGGTCATGCTCAGGCCCACCCAGAACGCGAACACCACGCGCGGATCGCTGCTGTAGAGGAGGTCGAAGAGCCTCATCGGCCACCCCGCGCGCGCGCCGGTGCCCGCCGCGCACATGCGCGCCGCCCGACACCTTCCATCGCTGGCCATGACCGTTTCAAACCGCTGCTGCTCCTGTCCAGTCGCTCCGCCCGACCCGATCCACGCATCCGATGCCGTTGTCCTGCCCTGTGTTCCCGCCGGCCGCAGTCCTCCCCGCAGCACGCAGCGCGCGCTGCCCGGAAGGGCCTTGCGGGGCGGTGTCGCGGCGGGCGCACTGGGCGCGCGCGAAAACTGCGACGCAATTCCCATGCCAAACCCGGAGTCGCGGGTTTGCCACGGGAAATTCATGTGTCTTGGGAGGTATTTCGGGAAGTGGAACTGACGCACTGCGTCAGTTCCGGCCCCGGGGCGGCCGTATTCAGCCAGGCTGCCGCACGTCGTGGTGGCGACCGCGGAACGGCGCGTACCAGCGCTGGATGCCCGCGATATCGGCCGCCATGTCGCCGCTGGTCGCAAACGCCGGGCCGAGCACGATCCGGCGACGCGGGTAGTCGAACGCGGCCACCACCACCGGCACCTGCGCCGCATGCGCGATCCGCCAGAACCCCGGCTTCCATTGCGCCACCTGGCGGCGGGTGCCTTCCGGCGCCATCGCGTACCAGATTACGTCGCGCGCGCGCATGGCCGCCACCGCCTGCTCCACCACCCCCTGCGGCGCGGCGCGGTTGACCGGGATCACCCCCTGCCAGCGCAACAGCGGCGCCAGCAGCGGGATGCGGAACAAGGTGTGCTTGCCCAGGATCGACAGCCGGATGCCCAGCGCCAGCTTGGCCGCGATGCCCCAGAAGCCGTCCCAGTTGGAGGAATGCGGGGCCGCCACCAGCACCGCCTTGGGGATGTCGGGAAGCGCGCCCTCCACCCGCCAGCCACCCAGCCGCAGCACCGTCCGCCCCAGCCACGGGGCGATCCGCCCGCGCGGCATGCGCGGCACCCGCGGCGGCAGCGCCGGCACCTCCCCGCCGTGCGCGTCGCCGCTCATTCCCAGCCCTGCCCGCTGCGGCCCTGCTTGCGCACCGCGCGCACGCGCTTCTCGCCGAGGCGGCGCTCCTTCGATGCGCGGGTGGGCCGGGTGGCGATGCGCGGCGTCGGCGCGCGCAGCCCGCTTTCGATGAAGGCGGCCAGCCGCGCGCGCGCATCCTCGCGGTTGCGCTCCTGGGTGCGGAAGCGCTGCGCCGACAGCACCAGCACCCCGTCCGTGGTCATGCGCCGGTCGCGCCGGGCCAGCAGGCGCGCGCGCACCGCCTGCGGCAACGCGGGCGAACCGGCCACGTCGAACCGCAGCTCGACCGCAGTGGCGACCTTGTTGACGTTCTGCCCGCCCGGCCCGGAGGCGCGCACGAAGCGCTCCACCAGTTCGTCTTCGGGAATGGAAAGCGTGCCGACCTGCATCCTTCGATCTTAAACGACGCCCGCGGCCGGCTGCGGGCCGAACAGGGCCAGCGCCCTGGCGAACTCCGTGTCCACCGGCGCCAGCACCTCGATGCGCTGGCTACCGTCCGGGTGGGTGAACGCGAGCCGGCGCGCGTGCAGCAGCATGCGGTGGATGCCGAGCATGCGGAACTGGCGGTTGTGGCGGCCATCGCCGTGGCTGGAGTCGCCGATCAGGTGGTGCGAGAGATGCTTGAGGTGGCGGCGGATCTGGCGGAAGCGGCCGGTGTGCGGGCTGGCGCGCAGCCAGGCATAGCGCGAGGTGGGAAAGCCCGCGGACGGCAGCGGCAGCTCGCAGGTGGCTAGCACCTCGAACGCGGTACGCGCCTCCTTCTTCTGCGGCTTGCCGGGGCCGCCGTCCAGCGGGTGGTCGACCACGAATTCGCGCTCCGCCGGCCAGCCACGGCAGATCGCCCAATAGTCCTTTTCGATCTCGCGCGACATCAGTACCCTGCCGAGCGCGGAGGCGGTGTCGCGGTCGAACGCCAGTAGCAGGCAGCCGCTGGTGGCGCGGTCAAGGCGGTGGACCAGGTGGATCGGCCGCCCGAACTGCGCGCGCAGGTGGTCGGCGGCGAATTCGGTGACGCCGCGCGCCAGCGCGCTGTCGTGCACCATCAGCCCGGCCGGCTTGCACACCACCGCCAGCCGGTCGTCGCGGTACAGCACCGCCAGCGCGGCGTCCGCCTCAGTCATGCAGGTGCGCCTGACCGCAGTGGCGCGCCTCCACCTGCAGGGTGGCGTGGTCGATGTCGAAGCGCGCCTGCAGGACCGCCGCCACCTGCGCGCGCACGCCGTCG
>JBKBXH010000018.1:5812-9733 GCA_046313655.1 Thermomonas sp.
GCCAGCAGCACGTGCGCGGTCAGGATCGGCTCGCGCGAGCCCAGCGCCCATACGTGCAGATCGTGCACCGCGGCCACCCCGGGCACGGCCTGCATGGCGTCACGCACGGCGTCGATGTCCAACCCGGCCGGCACGCCCTGCATCAGCACCTGCCCGGCCGCGCGCAGCAGCGTCCAGGTGCGCGGCAGCACCCACAGCGCGATCAGCACCGCGATCAGCGGGTCCAGCAGGGTCCAGCCGGTGTAGCGGATCAGCAGCGCGCCTGCGATCACCCCCAGCGAGCCGAGCATGTCGCTCCACACCTCGAGGTAGGCGCCGCGCACGTTCAGGCTCTCGCCGGCGCCCGCCGCCAGCAGCCGCATCGACACCAGGTTCACCACCAGCCCCAGCACCGCGACCCCCAGCATGGCGTCCAGCGCCACCGGCTGCGGCGTGCGCAGGCGGGCCACCGCCTCCCACAGGATGATGCCGGCGGCCACGAACAGCAGGCCGCTGTTGGCCAGCGCGCCCAGCGCCTCCATCCGCGCGTAGCCGTAGGTGCGGCGCGCATCCGCCGGGCGCCGCGCCATGCGCACGGCGAACAGCGAGATGCCCAGCGCCATCACGTCGGTGAACATGTGCGCGGCATCCGACAGCAGCGCCAGGCTGTTGCTCCACAGCCCGCCCGCCACTTCCACCAGCATGAACAGCAGGGTCAGCGCGAACGCGATCCACAGCGGCCGCTCGTGGCGGATCTCGATCGGCACGTGGCTGTGCCCGTGGTGGGCGTCGTGCGCGTGGGAATGCGCGTGCGCATGCCCGCGCGCGTGTCCGTGTGCGTGTTCGTGTTCGTGGGAAGGAGGATGGCCGGCGCCCATGGCGAATGCGTCGTGGGAAATTGCGCGGCACCCTAGCTGCCGCCGCGCCTGTACACAATTGCAGTGGCGGGCGGGACGGGCCCGGTCAGCGCCGCGGCCAGGCCGCCAGCAGCGCCCACAGGCCGCCGAGTCCGGCGATCCAGGTCGAGACCGGCAGCGCCAGCAGGCGCGGGCCGCCGGCATCCAGCGCGTACAGCACCGCCGCCACCAGCAGCAGGCCGACGCCCAGCACCGAGGCCACGATCCGGCGCTGCATCTGCGCCAGCACGTGGGTGATCTCGCGCACGTCGGCCGAGCGCATCGCCAGCTCGTGCCGGCCCTCCACCTGCTGCTGCAGCCACGCATGCAGCAGGCGTGGCATCTCCGGCGCGCGCGTCACCAGCTCCGGCACCTGCTTGCGCAGCTCGCCCAGCAGCCGGCGCGGGCTGTAGCGCTCGGCCAGGATGTCCTCCAGCACCGGCCGGGCCACCGCCCAGATGTCGAGCCCGGGATCCAGCTGGCGGCCCACGCCCTCGATGTTGAGCAGGGTCTTCTGCAGCAGGATCAGCTGCGGCTGCAGGGTCAGCTCGTAGCGCTGCGCGGTGCGGAACAGCTTGACCAGCACCTCAGCCAGCGAGATCTCGCTCAGCGGGCGGGTGAAGTACGGCTCGCACACCGCGCGCGCCGCCGCCTCCAGCTCGTCCAGGCGGATGTGCGACGGCATCCACCCGGCCTGCACGTGCAGCTCCGCGATGCGGCGGTAGTCGCGGTTGAAGATCGCCATGAAGTTCTCGGCGAGCCAGTACTGGTCGTCGCGCGAGAGCTGGCCCATGATCCCGAAATCCAGCGCGATGAAGCGCGGGTCGGCCTTGCGCCCGGGGTCCACCCAGATGTTGCCGGCGTGGGCGTCGGCGTGGAAGAAGTTGTCGCGGAACACCTGCTGGTAGAACACGCGCACGCCCTTGGCCGCAAGCGCCTTGCGGTCGATCCCGGCGGCATCCAGCGCGGCGATGTCGTCGGACGGGATGCCGCGCACGCGCTCCATCGTCAGCGCGCGCTCGGCGGTGTGGCTCCAGATCACCTCGGGCACGTACAGGTCGGGCGAGCCCAGCCAGTTGCGGCGCAGCAGGCTGGCGTTGCCGGCCTCGCGCTGCAGGTCCAGCTCGGCGGCGAGGGTGTTCTCGATCTCGGCCACCACCTCGCGCGGGCGGATCTTGTCGGCGCGCGGATGCGCGCGCTCGACGATCGCGGCGATGCCGTTCAGCAGGGCGATGTCGGAGGCGATCAGCGCGGCGATCCCGGGGCGCAGCACCTTCACCACCACCTCGCGCCCGTCGTGCAGGGTCGCGGCGTGCACCTGGGCGATGCTGGCCGAGGCCAGCGGCACGGTGTCGAAGCTGGCATAGGCGGCCTCGATCGCCCGTCCCAGCGCCTGCTCCACCAGCGCGCGCGCCTGCTCGCCCGGGAACGGCGCCACCCGGTCCTGCAGCAGCGCCAGTTCGTCGGCGATGTCGGGCGGCACCAGGTCGCGGCGGGTGGACAGGATCTGCCCGAACTTGACGAAGATCGGCCCCAGCTCCTGCAGCGCCAGGCGCAGGCGCGCGCCGCGCGACAGGCTGGCCACCTCGCGCGAGGCGCGCGGCACCAGCGGCCGCATCAGGGTCAGCCAGCGCTCGGCCGGAGTGCCGTCCAGCAGGGCATCCAGCCGGTAGCGCAGCAGCACGCGGCCGATCCGCCAGGCCCGCAGCGCCGACCTCATGCCGACAGCCCGCGCGCGCGACGCAGGCGCGCCAGCTTGGCCGCCAGCCGCTCGACGTCGTCGCGCAGCGCGTCCACATCGTCATGGAAGGCGTCCAGCTCGGCGCGTGGCACCACGTCGCGGCTCTCCTCGGTGACGTACTCGGCCGCCGCCTGCGCGAACTGGCGGCCGGTGCCCTGCGCCTGGCGCAGTGCGGCGGCCACCGCCTTCGCCACCTGCACGCCCAGCACCTCGCCGAACACCGCCACGAACGGCAGCTGCCAGTCGGGATCGAAGCGCTGCGCCAGCCTCTGCAGGCGGCGCGCCAGCTCGGCATCGCCCTCGATCCGCAACTGCCCCACCGGCGGCGCGGCGGCATCGCGCAGCGGCGGCAGCTGGCGCAGCAGCGCGCCGAGGGTGGCGCGCACGCCAAGGTCGGGCGCCTGCGTCGCATCCGGCGGCCCCACCCGCAGCGCCTCGCCGTCCACCCGGATCTCCAGCGCCAGCGGCGGCGCCGCCAGGTGCAGCGCGATGCGCCGGCCATCCAGCGCCGGCAGCGTGGCGCGGGTCTCCGGGTCCAGCGCCAGCGCGCGGTTGAGCGCGGCTTCCAGCGCCCGCCCGGCAGGCTGCTTCCAGTTGAAGGGGAGCTCGGTCATGGGCGCATTGTAGGGTGCACCATGCCCGTGCAGGACCCCGCCGTAAGCGGCCGTCCGCTTCAGGTCTTCTTGCGCAGGAATGCAGCCACCGCAAGGATCAGGAACACGATGAAGAGGATCTTGGCGATCGTCGCGGCAAGGCCTGCCAGGCCGCTGAAGCCCAGAAACGCCGCGATCAGGGCGATGACGAGGAAGACGAGCGCGTAATGCAGCATCTGGCAGCTCCGTGCGGGCACGCCGGATTGGCGTGGAGCCGAGGGTCGCGCCCGGGCAGTCGCCGCGAGGTGAAGGGCATCGGCGGCGTTCAGGTTTGCGCCGCCAGCGACGCGCGCAACCGCGCCATGCCGTCCGCCATCGACACCCGCGGCACGTAGCCGAAATCGCGCGCGGCCGGCGCCATCGCGTACCAGTGCGGCGTGGACAGCTGCTCGGCGAGGAAGCGCGTCATCGGCGGATCGCCGCGCAGCGGCAGCAGGGTCCACAGCCCCTCGCAGACCGCGCCGAGCGCGTAGGCCGCGCGGAACGGGATCGTCGCGTGCACTTCCGGCGCCCCGGCGGCGCGCAGCAGGCCGTTGAGCACCTCGCGCAGCGGCCACGGCTCGCCGTGGCTGATGCAGTAGGCGCGGCCGGCGCAGGCCGCGCCCGGATGCAGATGGTCGAGCGCATCGACGTGCGCCTGCGCGGCGTTTTC
>JBKBXH010000019.1:0-608 GCA_046313655.1 Thermomonas sp.
GTGGCCTTTGATCATGCCTTTTGAGCCGGCGCGGCCGACCGAGACGCGTTTGCAGGAAATCGTCTTTCCCGACCATGCCAACCACTTGGGCACGCTGTTCGGCGGGCAGGCACTGGCGTGGATGGACAAGGCCGCGTTCATTGCGGCCTCGCGCTATGCGCGGCGGACGGTGGTGACGGCGCGCTCCGAGCAGGTGGATTTCCGCCTGCCGATCCGGCAGGGACAGCTGGTGGAAGTGCTGGCGCGGATCGTCGAGGTCGGGCGGAGTTCGATGCAGGTGGAAGTGGAGCTGATCGCCGAGGACCTGCTGGGCGGCGAGCGCGAGTTGTGCACGCGCGGGCGCTTCACCATGATCGCGCTGGATGGGCGAGGACGGTCGGTGCAGGTGCCGCCCTTGCCGACGACCTAGCTAATCAGTTGGACTCGGCATGTCGTAGTTTCCACGCGGCCAGCGCCTGCCGGTAGTAGGCCAGCTCCTCGGCGTAGATGTCGAGCACGCAGCGCTCGCAGCCGCTTTCGCAGCATTCGGCGGGCAGCGGCGGCTCCGGCGGGAGCGGGCGCGGATCGGGGTCCGGCAGCGGCGGGCGCGGGGTGTTCATCGCTTCAGG
>JBKBXH010000019.1:618-9356 GCA_046313655.1 Thermomonas sp.
GTAGCGCGTCTGCCATCGCGCTGTTGAAGGGTGCCTTCGCCGGCTGCGTCTGCGGTGCCGCCGGACGCGCGCCGCGCGGGGCCTGGCCGTCACGGCGGGCCGGGCGGTCATCGCGCCGTGCGTCGGGACGCGCCTCGCCGCGCGCTTCGCCAACGGGATCATCCAGGCGGCGGGTGAGGGCGATGCGCTTGCGCGCCACGTCCACTTCCAGCACCTTCACCTTGACGATGTCGCCGGCCTTCACCACCTCGCGCGGATCCTTCACGTAGCGGTCGGACAGGGCGGAAATGTGGATCAATCCGTCCTGGTGCACGCCGATGTCCACGAAGGCGCCGAACGCGGCGACGTTGCTCACCACGCCCTCCAGCACCATGCCCGGGCGCAGGTCCTTGATGTCCTCCACGCCGTCGGCGAACTGCGCGGCCTTGAACTCCGGGCGCGGGTCGCGGCCGGGTTTTTCCAGTTCCTTGAGGATGTCGCGCACGGTCGGTTCGCCGAAGCGTTCGTCGGTGAACTGCGCCGCTTTCAGCGAACGCAGGAACGCGGTATCGCCGATGATCTGCTTCACCGACTTGCCGCCGGCCGCGAGGATGCGCTCCACCACCGGATACGCCTCCGGGTGCACCGCCGAGGCATCCAGCGGCTGCTCGCCGTCCATGATGCGCAGGAAGCCGGCGCACTGCTCGAAGGTCTTCTCACCCAGGCGCGGCACCTTCAGCAGCGCCTTGCGCGACGGGAACGCGCCGTGCTGGTCACGGTAGGCGACGATGTTCTCCGCCACCGTCGCCGACAGGCCGGAGACGCGCGCCAGCAGGGCGCCGGAGGCGGTGTTTACGTCCACGCCGACGGCGTTCACGCAGTCCTCCACCTTCGCGTTCAGCGCGCGCGCCAGGCGGTACTGGTCCACGTCGTGCTGGTACTGGCCCACGCCGATGGCCTTGGGTTCGATCTTCACCAGTTCGGCCAGCGGATCCTGCAGGCGGCGGGCGATTGACACCGCGCCGCGCAGCGACACGTCGAGGGTCGGGAACTCCTTCGCCGCCAGTTCCGAGGCCGAGTACACCGACGCCCCGGCTTCGCTCACCACGATCTTCTGCGCCTTCAGCTCCGGCACCAGCTTCAGCAGGTCGCCGGCCAGCTTGTCGGTCTCGCGGCTGGCGGTGCCGTTGCCGATGGCGATGAGCTGCACGCCATGGGCGAGGCAGAGCTTCTTCAGCGTCGCCAGCGAGGCCTCCCACTGCCGCTTGGGTTCGTGTGGATAGATGGTGTCGGTGGCGACCAGCTTGCCGGTGGCGTCCACCACCGCCACCTTCACGCCGGTGCGCAGGCCGGGGTCGAGGCCCAGCACCGCCTTCGGGCCGGCCGGCGCGGCCAGCAGCAGGTCCTTGAGGTTGTCGCCGAACACGGCGATGGCCTCGCCCTCGGCCTTCTCGCGCGCCTGGTTGAACAGGTCCAGCAGCAAATGCGTGTGGATCTTGGCGCGCCAGGCCAGCCGCACCGCGTTGCGCAGCCAGGCGTCGGCGGCGCGTCCGCGCGCGTCGATCCCGGCATGCAGGGCGATGCGCCCTTCCGCGTACTGGTGGCCGGCCTCGGCGTCCGCGCCGGGGTCGAGGTCCAGCTGCAGGAATTCCTCGCGCCGGCCGCGCAGCAGCGCCAGCATCCGGTGCGAGGGGATCTTCGCCAGCGGCTCGGCATGGTCGAAGTAGTCGCGGTATTTCTCGCCCGCGGCCTCCTTGCCGTCCACCACCTTCGAACGGATCAGTCCTTCGCGCGCCAGCCAGTCGCGCAGCTCGCCCAGCAGCGCGGCGTCCTCGCCCCAGCGTTCGATCAGGATGGCGCGCGCGCCTTCCAGCGCGGCCTTAGCGTCTGCCACGCCCTTGTCGGCATCCACGAAGCCGGCGGCGAAGTCCTCCGGCACCCGGGTCGGGTCGGCCAGCAGGCCATCGGCCAGCGGTTCCAGCCCGGCCTCGCGGGCGATCTGGGCGCGGGTGCGGCGCTTCTGCTTGTACGGCAGGTACAGGTCTTCGAGGCGCGACTTGCTGTCGGCGGCCTCGATCTCGGCGCGCAGCGCGTCGGTCAGCTTGCCCTGTTCTTCGATGCTGGACAGGATCGCCGCGCGGCGGTCCTCCATTTCGCGCAGGTAGGCCAGCCGGGTTTCCAGGTTGCGCAGCTGGGTGTCGTCCAGCCCGCCGGTCACTTCCTTGCGGTAGCGCGCGATGAACGGGACGGTGGCGCCTTCGTCCAGCAGCTCCACGGCCGCCTGCACCTGGGTCGGCTGGGCGCCGATCTCGGTGGCGATGGTGGCGGCGATCTTCTGCGCGAGGTGGCGGGCGAGGGCGGGGGCGGGCTGGGGCATCGAGCAGCGGCTGCAAACGGTCACGGAAGCCGCATTGTCGCCGCGCGCGGCGTTGCGTGACAGCTTGACAACCCCGTCCCGCCGCGATGCGAGTGGCGACCGGCGCGGGCGCTCACGCCGCCGGCGTGCGCCGGTCGCGCCATTCCACGAATGCGCCCAGCGCGACGCCCAGCCCGGCCATGGCCGCGATGTAGTGCATGGGCGCGGCCGGAGTGCCTTTCATCACCGCGCTGAGCAGTACCGGGGTGAGGCCGCCGGCGATGGCATAGGCGACGTTGTAGGAAAACGACAGCCCGGAGAAGCGCACCCGCGCCGGGAACCCGCCCAGCGCGATCGCCGGGATCATCGCGGTCACCCCCACCGCGCTGCCGGCGATGGCGTAGTGCCATTGCGAATACGCGCCGGCCTGCGCCTCGCGGTAGAACCACCAGAACGCCACGCCCAGCAGCAGGCTCCATAGCGCCAGCACGCGGCCGGCGCCGAAGCGGTCGGCCAGCGCGCCCGCGACCAGGTTCGCCGCCATCGCCGCCAGCACCGCCAGCGCATTGCCGGCGAGCGCGGCATCGCGGGGAACCCCCATGCCCTGCAGGAAGGTCGGCATCATCAGGATGGTGACCACCACCGCCGCGGTCAGCAGCCAGGTCAGCAGCATGGCCAGCACCACCGCGCCCGGATGGTCGCGCACCACCGCCTTCAGCGGCAGCTCGGCGGACAGCGTGCGGCGCGCCTGCATCTCCGCGAACACCGGGGTTTCATGCAGCTGCCGGCGCAGCACCATCGCCAGCAGGCCGAACACGCCGCCCAGCAGGAACGGCAGGCGCCAGCCCCAGGCCAGCAGCTCGGCCTCGTCCAGCCAGGCGTTGAGCGCGCGCGCTACCAGCGAGCCCAGCAGGATGCCGGCCAGCAGGCCCAGCGACAGCGAGCCGCAGGCGAGGTTGCGGTGGCGCGGGCTGACGTGCTCGCTGACGAATACCCACGCGCCCGGCGCCTCGCCGCCGATCGCCGCGCCCTGCAGGATGCGCAGCAGCAACAGCAGCAGCGGGGCCGCGATGCCGGCCTGGGCATAGGTCGGCAGCAGGCCCATCAACAGGGTGGGCAGCGCCATCAGCAGGATGCTGAGCAGGAACATCCGCTTGCGCCCGGAGAGGTCGCCGAAATGCGCCATCAGCACGCCGCCCAGCGGGCGCGCCAGGTAGCCGGCGGCGAAGATGCCGAAGGTCTGCACCAGCCGCATCCACTCGGGCATGTCGGCGGGGAAGAACAGCGCGCCCATGGTGGCGGCGAAGAACACGAACACCACAAAGTCGTAGAACTCGAGCGCGCCGCCCAGCGCGGACAGCGCGAGGGTCTTGGCCTGCTGGCGGGACAGGCCGCCGGACTGCGCCGGCAGGATCGCAGGATCGAGGCTGCTCATCGGCCTAGCGTATGCGAACGCGGGCTCAGCCGAACAGGTCGTCCTGGGCGTGGCTGCCGTCCGGTTCGGCGAACCCGGACAGGCCCACGCCTGCCAGCCGGTAGCGGGTCGCGGCGGGCAGGCCCACGCGCGCGCGCAGTGCGCAGGCGGTGTCGGCCAGCGCCTGTTCCGAGGTCGGCGGTTCCGGCGCGGTCAGGCTGCGGGTCAGGGTGCGGAAGTCGGCGGTCTTGAGCTTGAGCACCACGGTGCGCGCCACCCGTTCGGGATGGCGGGCGCGCTCGCGCAGGTAGCCGGCCCAGGTCTTGCCCGCCAGCCGGCGCAGGTGCGGTTCCAGCGCCTCCAGCGGCAGGTCGTCGGGGAAGGTGTCCTCGCTGGACACCTGCAGGGTGGGGCGTTCGGATTCCACCTCGCGGTCGTCGATGCCCCGTGCAAGCTCGTGCAGGCGCAGGCCCCAGCGCCCGAAGCGCGCCTGCAGCGCCTCCGCGCCGAATGCGCGCAGGTCTGCACAGGTGGCGATGCCGAGGTCGGCCAGTTTCGCTTCCATCACCTTGCCGACGCCCGGCAGCCTGCCGACGGCCAGCGGCGCCAGGAACGCATCGACCATCGCCGGCTTGAGCACGAACTGGCCGTCCGGCTTGTTCCAGTCGCTGGCGATCTTGGCCAGGAACTTGTTGGGCGCGATGCCGGCGGAGGCGGTGAGCCGGGTCTCCGCGCGGATCGCCTCGCGGATCTCGGCGGCGATGGCGGTGGCGCTGCCGAGGTCGCGCCGGGGTGCGCTGACGTCGAGGTAGGCCTCGTCCAGCGACAGCGGTTCGATGCGGTCGGTGTGGCGCTCGAAGATGGCGCGGATCTGCCGCGACACCGCCTTGTAGCGGGTGAAGTCCGGGGGCACGAACACCGCCTGCGGGCACAGCCGCTCCGCGCGCAGCGCCGGCATCGCCGAGCGCACCCCGAAGCGGCGGGCCTCGTAGCTGGCGGCACACACGACGGAACGCGCGCCCTTCCACGCCACCACCACCGGCTGCCCCCGCAGCGCGGGGTCGTCGCGCTGCTCCACCGACGCGTAGAACGCGTCCATGTCAACGTGGATGATTTTGCGTTGCGGGGCGCTCACCGCGCCATTGTAGGCAGGCTCACACCAGCCCGAAGGCGTAGTACAGCGCGATCACCACGAACACGGCCACGGTCTTGACGCAGGTGATGGCGAAGATGTCCTTGTAGGCCTGGCGGTGGGTGAGGCCGGTCACCGCGAGCAGGGTGATCACCGCGCCGTTGTGCGGCAGGGTGTCCATGCCGCCGGAGGCCATCGCGGCGACCCGGTGCAGTACGTCCATCGGGATTCCGGCGGCGTGCGCGTTGGCGATGAAGGTGTCGGCCATCGCCGCCAGCGCGATGCTCATGCCGCCGGAGGCGCTGCCGGTGATGCCGGCCAGCGCGGTGACCGTCACCGCCTCGTTGACCAGCGGATTGGGGATGCTGCCCAGCGCGTGCGCCACCACCAAGAAGCCGGGCAGGGCGGCGATCACCGCGCCGAAGCCGTATTCCGAGGCCGTGTTCATCCCGGCCAGCAGCGCGCCGCCGATCGCGGACTTGCTGCCTTCGGAGAACCCCGCCCTGACCGGCCGCCAGGCGAACAGCAGCACGCAGGCGATGCCCGCCAGCAGCGCGCCTTCCACCGCCCAGATCGCCACCAGCTTGGAGGTTTCCTGCACCACCGGGGCGGGGTTGCCGATCACCGCCGGCACGAAGCTGGTGCTGTCGCCGTAATGCAGCGGGATCCACAGCGTCAACAGCTTGTTCGCCACGCCCACCACCAGCAGCGGCAGCACGGCGACCAGCGGATTGGCGAGCTTGCCGCCGGTGAACGCGGCCGGTTCGTTCGCCAGCGTCGCGGCATCGCCATAACCCTCGCCGTTGCGTGCCGCCACCCGCCGCCGCCAGTCCAGGTAGGCAAGGCCGGTGATCAGGATGAACACGCCGCCCAGCGTGCCCAGCACCGGCGCCGCCCAGGTGGTGGTGCCGAAGAACGTGGTGGGGATGATGTTCTGGATCTGCGGGGTGCCGGGCAGGGCGTCCATGGTGAAGGTGAACGCGCCGAGGGCAATGGTGCCGGGGATCAGCCGCTTGGGGATGTCGCCCTGGCGGAACAGCTCGGCCGCGAACGGGTACACCGCGAACACCACCACGAACAGCGAGACGCCGCCGTAGGTCAGCAGCGCGCACACCAGTACGATCGACAGCATCGCCCGCTGCGCGCCGACCACGCGGATGGTGGCTTGCACGATCGCCTTGGAGAACCCCGACAGCTCGATCAGCTTGCCGAACAGCGCGCCTAGCAGGAACACCGGGAAGTACAGCTTGAGGAAGCCGACCATCTTGTCCATGAACAGGCCGGTGAACATCGGCGCGACCAGCTGCGGGTCGGTGAGCAGCACCGCGCCGAGGGCGGCCACCGGCGCGAACAGGATGACGCTGTAGCCGCGGTAGGCCACCAGCATCAGGAAGCACAGCGCGGCCAATACGATCAGAAACGACATGCCCATTCCCGGCGACGGATGCAGGGCTGCGAGTGTCCGGGCCGGGCGCGGGGCGGCCCATTGTCCGAACGTCCAATGCCGCCGGCGGGCGGCGGCGCTTACCGTGCCCGCCATTGGTGGTAATCGTGCCGCCCGCATACCCGGAGGGGGAGAGATGAAACGCAAGCAGTTGAGCATGGCGATCCACGGCGCGCTGGCCGTGTCGCTGCTGGTCGGGGCCCCGGCGCTGGCGCAGGACGCGCCGAAGACGAAGGAGGGCGAGAAGACGACGACCCTCGAAACCGTCAAGGTCACGGCACGCAAGCGCGAGGAAACCCTGCAGGACGTGCCGGTGGCGGTGAGCGCATTCACCGCCGGCCAGCTGGACCGCCTGGATGTGAAGGACCTGTCCAATCTCGACGGCCAGGTGCCGAACCTGACGATCTACGCGGCGCGCGGTTCCAACACCACCCTGACCGCCTACATCCGTGGCGTCGGCCAGTCCGATCCGCTGTGGGGCGTCGATCCGGGCGTCGGCCTCTACATGGATGACGTCTACATCGCCCGTCCGCAGGGCGCGCTGCTGGATGTCTTCGATGTCGATCGCATCGAGGTGCTGCGCGGCCCGCAGGGAACCCTGTATGGCAAGAATACGATTGGTGGGGCGATCAAGTACGTGTCCAAGGGTTTGCGGTCGGATTTCAACGGCTTTGGCTCCGTCACGATCGGCAATTACGGCCAGCGCGACTTCAAGGGCGCGATCGGTGGCAGCCTGGGCGGCAGTGATGCCCTGCGCGCCCGCGTGTCGGTGGCGAGGCTGAAGAACGACGGCTTCGGCCGCAATATCGTCACCGGGGCGCACGTCAGCGACAAGGATGCCACCGCATGGCGGATGCAGCTTGGCGCCTACTTCACCGATGCATTCGACGTGCAGCTGGCCGTCGATCACGTGAAGGATGCGTCCGGGGTTCGCGGCGCGCAGATGCTGGAGGCCAACCGTTTCGTTCCAAATACGCCGCCGCTGGCAAGCCGTTATGACGTGCGCAATGGCATGCCGAACGTCAACGAAACCACGATGAGCGGAGCGTCGATGACGGCCAACTTCCGTGCCAGCGACGACTGGACTTGGAAATACGTGCTGGCGAAGCGGAAGTCGGATACCGAGACGAACATCGATTTCGATACCACCCAGGCTAAGATCGCCGACGTCAAGGCGTTCTACAGCGACCAGCAGCTGACCAACGAACTGCAGGCCAACTACGATGCTGGCGACAAGCTGCATGGCGTCATGGGGATCTATTCCTTCGATGGTTGGGCAGGTGGTCGCGTTCTGAACAATTTCTTCAATCTGCTGTTCGGCGATACCCAGGGCAAGATCTACACCAAGAGCTACGCCCTCTATGCCGACTGGACCTACGACGTCAGTAGCGACTTCAGCCTTGATTTCGGGGTTCGCTACACGAACGAGGAAAAGCACGCGATCGTGCTCAACCGTGGCTATTCGGACGCCACCTTCACGCAGCCGATCTCGGTCGCGGCCAACTTCGACAAGAGGATCACGTTCAAGAACGTCTCGCCGAAGGTCTCGCTGGATTACAAGCTGAGCCAGGAAGTGATGCTGTACGGGCTTTATACCCGCGGCTTCAAGTCGGGTGGCTACAACATCCGGGCGCAGGCGACGGCGGTTCCGCGCTCCGCGAACCCGTTCCGCGACGAAAAAGTGGACAGCTTCGAGGTCGGCAGCAAGATGGCGCTGCTGGACGAAAGTCTGTTCCTCAACCTGGCCGCATTCCACAACCGCTACAAGGACATCCAGCTGTCGGTGTTCACTGCCTACGACAGCAATGGCGACGGGACAGACGATGCCTTCTTCGGTGATTTCACCAATGCCGGCTCCGGCACGGTCAATGGACTGGAGATCGAATACCAGTGGAAGCTGGCCACGAACTGGTCGCTTGCCGGCAACCTGGCGTGGCTGGATGCCAAGTACGACCGTTTCATCTACGCCGGCGTGAATATCGCCAACGAGCAGAAATTCACCAATGCTCCGCGCTTCAACGGCGGCATCAACCTCGAATATCGGCGCCCGGTTGGTGAGGGTGATCTGTTCGCGCGGGTCGGCTATACCTACCAGACCGAGGTGGTTGCCACCACCGAGATCCTGCGCGCGGAAGTGCCGCCGTTCGGGCGTCCGCCGATCACCCAGGGGCCCTATGGTCTGCTCGGTGCGACCGTGATCTGGACCATCAACCCGACCTGGACCGTCTCGCTTCAGGGTAGCAACCTGCTGGACAAGCACTACCTGACCACTGGCTACAACCTCAACCGCGCCCTTGGCGTATATACCGGTTTCTACGGCCCACCGCGGCAGGTCAGCCTCAGCGTGCGCTACAACTTCTGACCCACGCACCTCCGGGCCGGTACGTCGCGGCCGCGGGCGGAAGCCCCCCCG
>JBKBXH010000020.1:0-9194 GCA_046313655.1 Thermomonas sp.
CGCACCGTGGTGGCGATGGCGCTGATCGAGAACATCCAGCGCGAGGACCTCAACCCGCTGGAGGAGGCGCAGGCGCTGCAGCGGCTGATCGACGAGTTCGACCTCACCCACGCCGCCGCCGCGGAGGCCGTGGGCCGCTCGCGTGCCGCGGTGTCCAACCTGCTGCGCCTGCTGGAACTGCCGGAGGCGGTGCGGGTGCTGGTGCAGACCGGTGCGATCGAGATGGGCCACGCGCGTGCGCTGCTGCCGCTGGCCGAGCCGATGGCAGTGGCGCTGGCGCGCCAGGCCGCCGAGGAAGGCTGGTCGGTGCGCCAGGTGGAGCATCGCGTGCAGCAGCTCGCCGCCGGCAAGGTCCCCACCGAACCGAAGAAGCCCGCGCCCAAGGCGAAGGCGCCGCAGGCCGACATCGCCGCGCTCGAGCGCGAGCTGTCGGAGGCCCTGGGCAGCAAGGTCAACGTGCTCAACGGCCGCGGCAACAAGGGCAAGCTGGTGATCCACTACGCCAACCTCGACGCACTGGACGGGGTGCTCGAGCGCCTGCGCAAGCATCCGTGAGGCCGCGCCAGGCATGAACGGATCGCCGCAGCTCTCGGTCGTCGTCCCCGTGCACAACGAGGAGGACAACGTCGCCCCGCTCATCGCCGAGATCCTCGCAGCGCTGCGCGGGCGCATCGAATTCGAAATCGTGTACGTGGACGACACCTCGCGCGATGCCACCCTGGCGCGCCTGCGCGACCTGCAGGCCACCACGCCGGAGCTGCGCGTGGTCCGCCACCTCTGCAACGCCGGCCAGAGCACCGCGGTGCGCAACGGGGTGAAGGCCGCGCGCGCGCCGTGGATCGCCACCCTGGACGGCGACGGCCAGAACGACCCGGCCGACATCCCGGCCCTGCTGGCCAGGCGCGATGCCGCGCCGGCCGAGGTGAAGCTGTTCGCCGGCTGGCGGGTGAACCGGCAGGACAGCGGCAGCAAGCGCTGGGCCAGCAAGTTCGCCAACGCGATCCGCTCGCGCCTGCTGCGCGACGCCACCCCGGACACCGGCTGCGGGATCAAGCTGTTCGAGCGCGAGGCCTTCCTCGACCTGCCCTATTTCGACCACATGCACCGCTATCTGCCGGCGCTGATGCAGCGCGCCGGCTGGCAGACCGTGAGCGTGCCGGTGAATCACCGCCACCGCACCGCGGGCGTGTCCAAGTACACCAACCTCGGGCGCGCGCTGGTCGGCATCAAGGACCTGCTGGGCGTGGCCTGGCTGATCCAGCGCAGCCGCCGCACCGCGGTGGAGGAACTGCCCGGCCAAGGCGGGCCGCGATGATCGCCGCGCCGGCGCCGGGGTTCATGGACACGCCGCTGGCCGCGCTGGCCTGGACCGGCATCCACATGAGCCCGTGGAAGCTGATCGGGCTGGTCGGCGCGCTGATGTTCGGCGGGCGCTGGCTGGTGCAGTTCATCGCCAGCCGCCGCCACGGCAAGCCGGTGATCCCGCGCCTGTTCTGGTACATGAGCATCCTCGGCAGCCTGATGACGCTGGCCTACTTCATCTTCGGCAAGAACGACGCGGTCGGCATCCTGCAGAACCTGTTCCCCAGCTTCACCGCCTGCTACAGCCTGTACCTGGACATCCGCCACCGCGGCTGGAAGCGCGACCGCAACAGCCACTGAGGAGAACCGCGATGCGGGTGCTGCTGGTCGAGGATTCCGCGGTGCTCGGGCAGGCCCTGCACGACCACCTGGAGCGCGCCGGCCATGCCTGCGACCTCGCTCCCGACGGCCAGCAGGCGCTGGCCCACCTGCACGCGCACGCCTACGATGCGGTGGTGCTCGACCTGATGCTGCCCCGGCTGGATGGCTTCGCCGTGCTGGAACGCCTGCGCGCGGGCGGCGACGCGGTGCCGGTGCTGGTGCTGTCGGCGCGCGACCAGGTGGCCGACCGCGTGCGGGCGCTGGATGCCGGCGCCGACGACTACCTGGTGAAGCCGTTCGCGCTGGACGAGCTGCTGGCGCGCCTGCGCGCGCTGGTGCGGCGACCGCCGCGCGCGCAGCCGCCGCTGCTGCGGCTGGGGGCGATCGAGCTGGACCCGCGCCTGCGCCTGGCCCGCCACGCCGGCCGCGACCTCGACCTCTCGCCCAAGGAATACGCGCTGCTGGAGGTGCTGCTACGCGAACGCGGCCATGTGCTCGCGCGCGCACAGCTATTCGAGCGCCTGTACGACCACGGCAGCGACGCCTCCGACAAGGTGGTGGAGGTGATCCTGAGCACCCTGCGCGCCAAGCTGGCGCGCGCCGGTGCCGGCAACCCGATCCAGACCCGCCGCGGCTTCGGCTACACCATCCCATGAAATACCCATGAAACACCCATGAGCACGCCCCTGCCCACGCCGACCAACCCGCCGCCGCCCGCCGCCCGCGGGCGCGACTGGTCGCTTCGGCGCCGCCGGGCCTGGCAGCTGGCGCTGGCCGCCGGCGCCGTGCTGGCGCTGCTGTTCGTGCTGCTGGATACCCTGATCGACCGCGAGATCTACGCCCATCTCGACCAGGGCCTGACCCTGCGCGCCGAGGTGATCGCGCATTCCCTGCAGCGCCACGGTGCCGACTTGCCGCTGGCGGACTACCAGGAAGACGGGCATACCGAGTTCTACACCCTGTTCGACCGCGACGGCCGGGTGCTGGCCACCTCGCCGAACAGCCACGGGCTGGCGCTGCCGTGGCCCGCGCCGGGCGCCGGGGCGCTGCCGCGCTACTACGACGCCCGCCTGCCGGACGGCCATGCCGGCCGCCTGCTGGCGCTGGCGCAGGTGGATGCCGACGGTCGCCCGGGTGTACTCGCGGTGGGCACCGAGCGCGTGCACTGGGATTCGGTGGAACGCCGCGTGCACATGCTGCTGGCCTCCGGGATCGCGCTGGCGCTGGTGGTGGTGGTGGTGCTCAGCCTGTGGCTGGTCGGGCGCAGCTTCGGATTGCTGGAACGGCTGCGCGCGCAGGTCGCAGGCGTCGATGCCGACACCCCCGCGCGGCTGCCCGACGACCTGCCGGCCGAACTGCATCCGTTCGCGCAGGCCCTGCAGGCCGGCGTGGAGCGCCTGCGCCTGGCGCTGCAGCGCGAGCGCCGCTTCGCCCGCGACGTGGCGCACGAGCTGCGCACCCCGGTGGCCGAGATCCGCGCCAGCGCCGAGGCCGCCCTGCCGCAGGTGCAGGACGCGCCGGCGCGGCAGGCGCTGCAGGCCAGCCTGGAGGCCAGCCAGCGCATGCAGCGCAGCATCGAATCGCTGCTGACCCTGGCGCGGATCGAGTCCGGGCTGGAGCGGCCGTCCGCCGATCCGTTCGATCTCGGCGCCCTGCTGCGCACCCTGCTGGACGCCGCCGCGCCGCGGCTGCAGGCGCGTGCGCTGGCGCTGGCCGACACCCTGCCCGCCAGCGCCTGGTGCATGGGCGATGCCGGGATGCTGGAACGGCTGGCCAGCAACCTGCTGGACAACGCCATCGAGTACGCGCCGCCCGCCAGCCGCGTGCGGGTCCACCTGTGGCGGACCCCGGACGGTTGGCGCCTGGTGGTGGGAAATCCCGCGCCCGAACTGGCAGAGGCCGACGTGGCCCACTTCGGCGAACGCTTCTGGCGCCGCGAAGGCGAAGGCGGCACCGCGCTGCACGCCGGCCTCGGCCTGGCCCTGTGCCGGGCGCTCGCGGACGCGCTCGCGGTGCCGCTGGAATTCGCGCTGGAAGACGGCCAGCTGCAGGCCCGCATCGGCCCGCTGCCGGCGCTGTGAGCACCTCGTTCGTGGTGAGCTTTCCCGTTCGTGGTGAGCCTGTCGAACCACGGACGGGCCGGTTCCTCCATCGACACGCTCACCACGCGCAAGCGGGAACGCGGGCGACCCGCACCGCCGGCCCTACACCTGCCAGTAGCGTCTTAAGCAAGCCCAAAGCCTGGCGCGCGACGCTGGCGGCCCCTTCCGCCCGCCGGACGCCACCATGCCGCCCAGGATCCCGCGCACGCTCTTCCGTTCCGACCGCCCGCACGGGGTGCGGCGATGAGCCCGCGCCTGCGCCGCGCCGCCGGCATTGTCGGTGCCGCCGTCATCCTCGTCCTGCTGGGCTGGCGGCTGTGGCCGCGCAGCGAGACCACCACCGCCGCCGCGGCCCCGGCCGCCGCCCCCGACGGCAGCGTGCAGCTGGCGCCTTCGCAGGTGCAGGGGCTGGGCATCGCGCTGGCACCGGTGCGGCGCGCCGACAGCGTGCCGGTCACCGGCCTGCCGGCGCAGACCGAGGCCCCGCTGGAGGCCAGCCAGCAGGTGGCCTCACCGTGGGCAGGCACGGTCTCGGCGCTGCTGGTGCGTGAAGGCGAACAGGTCCGCGCCGGGCAGCCAGTACTGCGCCTGCGCAGCCCGGAGGCGCTGCGCGCGGGCGCCGAACTGGCGCGCGCCGGCAGCGAGGCGGACGTGGCCAGCCGCCAGGCGCGGCGCAACGCGCAGCTGCTGGCGGAAGGCATCATCCCGGCGGCGCGCAGCGAGCAGAGCCAGGCCCAGGCGCGTGCCGCGCAGGCGGAACTGGCGCGCGCGCGCGATGCCCTCGGCGGGGCGCGAGTGCGCCTGGCGGAGGGCGGCGAGATCGCGCTGCTGGCGCCGATCTCCGGCAAGGTGCTGCGGCGCATGGTGCGCCCCGGGGACGCGCTGCAGGCGCAGGAACCGGCGCTGCTGATCGCCGATCCCGCGCGCCTGGACATCGGCTTCGCGGTCGCCGCCGGCTTGCGCGCGCAGCTCGCGCCGGGGCTGCGGGTGGCGCTGGCCGACGGCAGCGCGGCGCGGGTGGCGGCGATCGGCGCCGACCTCGACCCGGCCAGCCAGCAGGTGCCGGTGCGCGCCCGCTTCGAGGACCCCGCCGGGCACGTCCCCGGCGAACGCTTCGCGGTCACCTTGCTGCTGCCGGCACCGGCCGACGCGCTGGCGATCCCGGCCCAGGCGCTGCTGCCGGACGGCGAGCACCACGTGGCCTATGCCCGCGACGGCGACCGCTTCCGCGCCGTGCGCATCACCCGCGTGCTCGGGAACGATGGCGTGCACGCGGTGGTGCAGGCGCCCACGCTGCGCCCCGGGATGGACGTGGTGACCCGCGGCACCGCCGCCCTGAAGGCGCTGCTGCCGACGCCGGCCGCCGCTCCCGCCAGCGCCCGCGCGCAGTGAGGCCGCCGTGCTGACCCGCCTCACCGAATTCTCGCTGCGCCAGCGCCTGCTGGTCCTGCTGGCCGCGCTCGGGCTCGCCGCGGCCGGGGCCTGGGCGTTCGCGCACCTGCCGATCGACGCCTATCCCGACATCTCCCCGACCCAGGTCAAGCTGATCCTGAAGGCCCCGGGCATGACCCCGGAGGAAGTGGAGCAGCGCGTGGTCGCGCCGCTGGAGATGGAACTGCTGGGCACCCCGCGCGCCAGCATGCTGCGCTCCACCGCCAAGTATGCGATCGCCGACCTCACCCTCGACTTCGAGGAAGGCACCGACCTCTACTGGGCGCGGCAGCAGGTCGCGGAGCGCTACGCCGCGGTGGCGCCGGGCCTGCCGGCCGGCATCGAGGGCGGGCTGGCGCCGATCTCCACCCCGTTGTCGGACGTGTACATGTTCAGCATCGAGGGCGGCGGCCTGAGCCTGGCCCAGCGCCGCACCCTGCTCGACTGGACCCTGCGCCCGGCGCTGCGCACCCTGCCCGGGGTGGCGGACGTGAACGCGCTGGGCGGGCAGGCACGCAGCTTCGTGGTGGTGCCGGACCCAGCTAAGCTGGCGCAGGCCGGGCTGAGCCTGGCCGACCTCGCGCAGGCGATCGAACGCAACAACCGCAACGACGGCGCCGGCCGGGTGGATGCCGGCGAGGAAACCCTGATCGTGCGCGTCGAGGGCGCGCTGCGCGACGCCGCCGACATCGCCGCGCTGCCGCTGCGCGAAGGCCCGCCGCCGCTGCGGGTGGGCGACGTGGCGCAGGTGCGGGTGGACGCGCTGACCCGCTACGGCGCGGTGACCCGCGACGGCAAGGGCGAGACGGTCGAGGGCATCGTCGTCGCGCTGCGCGGCGCGGATGCCAGCACCCTGGTCAAATCGGTGCGCCAGCGCCTGGACGAGCTGGCCCCGGGCCTGCCACCGGGGGTGCGGATCGTGCCGTTCTACGACCGCAGCAGCCTGATCCAGCGCGCGGTCGGCACCGTCGAGCACGCGCTGCTGGAAGCCACCGTGCTGGTGGTGGTGCTGCTGCTGCTGTTCCTGGGAGAGCTGCGCGCGGCGCTGGTGGTGGCGCTGATGCTACCGTTCGCGGCGCTGGCCACCTTCCTGCTGATGCGGCTGACCGGGATGAGCGCCAACCTGATGAGCCTGGGCGGGCTGGCGATCGCGATCGGCATGCTGGTGGACGCCGCGGTGGTGGTGGTGGAGAACGCGGTCAGCCGGCTCGACCCGCATGCGCCCGGCGCGCACCTGCCGCGCCTGCACCGGGTATACGCCGCCACCCGCGAGGTGGCGGTGCCGGTCGCCGCCGGCATCCTCATCATCTGCCTCACCTTCATGCCGCTGCTGACCCTGCAGGGGCTGGAAGGCAAGCTGTTCGCGCCGGTGGCGCTGACCATCGTGTTCGCGCTGGGCGCCTCGCTGCTGCTGTCGCTGACCCTGGTGCCGGTGCTGGCCGCGCTGCTGCTGAAAGAGCGCGCGCACGGCGAGCCGTGGCTGATGCGTCGGGTGAGCGCGCTGTACCAGCCGCTGCTGGAGCGCGCGCTGGCGCATCCGCGGGTGGCGCTGGGCGCGGCCGCCGGCGCCCTGCTGCTGGGCGTGCTGGCCTGGCTCGGCACCGGCAAGACCTTCATGCCGACCATGGACGAAGGCGACATCCTGCTGCAGCTGCAGAAACCGGCCTCGATCAGCCTGCAGGCCTCGCTGGCGACCGACGACGCGGTGGCGCGCGCGATCCTGGCGCGGGTGCCGGAGGTGCGCCACGTCATCGCGCGCGCCGGCTCGGACGAGCTCGGGCTGGACCCGATGGGCCTGAACGAGACCGACATGTTCATGCAGCTGGCCCCGCGCGATCAGTGGCAGGTCGCGGACAAGCAGGCGCTGGCCGAGCGCATCCGCAAGGTGATGGCGGATTTCCCGGGGCTGGACTACGGCTTCACCCAGCCGATCGAGATGCGGGTGTCGGAGATGCTGACCGGCAGCCGCGGCGACGTGGCGATCAAGGTGTTCGGCCCGGACCTGGCGACGCTGGGCGAGCTGTCCGCGCGCATCGCCGCCACCCTGGAAGGCATCCGCGGCGCGCAGGACGTGCTCACCCAGGCCGCCGACCACGTGCAGTACCTGCAGGTGCGGGTGGACCCGCAGGCCGCCGGCCGCGCCGGGCTCAGCGTCAGCGCGGTGCAGGACGAGCTGCGCGCGCAGCTGGAAGGCATGCGCGCGGGCAGCGTGATCGAACCCGACAAGCGCACCCCGATCCTGGTGCGCGGCGACGGCGACCTGCGGCAATCGGCCGAGCGCTTCGGGCGCAGCCTGCTGGCGCGCGGCGACGGCAATGGCGACATCCCGCTGACGGCCGTGGCCGAGATCGCCCCCGCCGCCGGCCCGGTCGCGGTGCGCCGCGAAGGCGGCTCGCGCTTCGCCCTGATCCAGTCCAACGTCAGCGGGCGCGACCTGGTCGGCTTCGTGGCCGAGGCGCGCGCCGCGGTGGCGCGCCAGGTGCCGCTGCCGCCCGGCTACCGGCTGGTGTGGGGCGGCCAGTTCGAGAACCAGCAGCGCGCCGCCGCGCGCCTCGGGCTGGTGGTGCCGGTCGCGCTGGGGCTGATCTTCGTGGTCCTGTTCATGACCTTCGGCTCGGCGCGCCAGGCGCTGCTGATCCTCGGCAACATCCCGTTCGCGCTGGTCGGCGGCATCCTCGCGCTGTGGCTGTCGGGGCAGTACCTGTCGGTGCCGGCCTCGGTCGGCTTCATCGCCCTGCTCGGCATCGCGGTGCTCAACGGGCTGGTGCTGGTGGCGCACTTCAACCAGCTGCACGCGCTGGGGCTGCCGATCGAACGGGTGGTGCGCGAGGGCGCGCTGCGGCGCCTGCGCCCGGTGCTGATGACCGCCAGCATCACTGCGTTCGGGCTGGTGCCGCTGCTGCTGGCCAGCGGGCCCGGCTCGGAGATCCAGCGCCCGCTGGCCATCGTGGTGATCGGCGGGCTGGTGAGTTCGACCGCGCTGACCCTGCTGCTGCTGCCACTGCTGTACCGCCGCTTCGCCTATCCCGCGCCGCCCGCCCCCGGAGCCTCGCCATGAGCACGCCGATCCGCATGACCCTGGTGTTCCCGCCGGAGCTGGAGGACGGCATCACCGAGGCCCTGTCCGCGCACGCCGGCCTGCCCGGCTACACCCTGTTCCACGCCGAGGGCCACACCAGCGATTTCCGGCGCGCCTCCGCGGGCGAGCAGGTGCGCGGGCGGGTGCAGCGGCGGGTGCTGTGGATGCTGATCGACCCGGCGCAACTGGACGTGGCGCTGGATGCGGTGCGCGCCACGGTGGCCTCGCAGGACGTGCGCTGGTGGACCGAGCCGGTGCTGGCCGCGGGGAGGCTGGCATGAAGAGGCGCCTTGCGATCGCTCCGCCACTGCTGGCGCTGGCGCTGGGCGTGCTCCCGGCGCACGCCGGCGACACCGCGTTCCTGCCGCCGGAGCCGCTGGCCCAGCGTGCGCTGGCCGCCCAGCCCGAGGTGCGCGCCGCGGTCGCGGCGGCACAGGCGACCCATGCCGACTCGCGCGCGCTCGCCGCCGGCAGCTACGAATGGGAAGCGCTGCTGATCCCGCAGCGGCGCAGCGTGGCGCCCGACCTGCGCTACCGCGAGTTCGAGGGCCAGGTCAGCCGCCGCATCCGGCTTCCGGGCAAGGCCGCGCTGGACCGCGCGATCGGCCAGCATGCGGACATCGCCGCGAACCTGCGGATCGACGATGCCACCCACCAGGCCGCGCGCCGGCTGGGCCACGACTGGATGGGCTGGCTGCGCGCGCGCCTGCTGGACGCCGACGCGCAGGCGCAGCTGGACACGATGCGGCAGGCGCGCCAGGCGCTGGCGCGCCGGGTGCAGCTGGGCGATGCCGCGCGCCGCGAGCTGGACACGATGGACGCCGAGCTTGCGCAGCTGCAGGCCGAGGCGCTGCGCACCGCCGCCGAGGCCGAGGCCGCGCGCAAGGCGCTTGCCGGCC
>JBKBXH010000021.1:0-9049 GCA_046313655.1 Thermomonas sp.
CCGTCGATCCACTCGACGACTTCCATGCCCGCGAGATCACCTTCGACGGCATCGGCAAGCGCGTGTTCGTCAGCGGCCACGGCCCGGCGGTGATCGTGTTGCCCGAGATGCCGGGCATCGCCCCGGAAGTGGCGCGCTTCGCGCGCTGGGTGCGGGCGGCGGGGTTCACCGTGTACCTGCCGTCGCTGTTCGGCCGCGATGGGGTCACTGCAAGCGCGGCCGAGGCGGTCGAGGTCTTCCGCAAGACCTGCGTGAGCATGGAGTTTCGTGCGCTGGCAGGGCGCGGTGAGCGCCCGATCACCCGGTGGTTGCGCGCGCTCGCGCGCCAGGCGCTGGCGGAATGCGCGGGGCCCGGCGTCGGTGCGGTCGGGATGTGCTTCACCGGCAATTTCGCGCTGTCGATGGTGCTGGAACCGGCAGTGATCGCACCGGTGCTGGCCCAGCCCTCGCTGCCGCTGGAGGCGCCTTCCGAGATCGACCTGCTCCCGGACGAAGCCGCGCAGGTACGCGCGCGGCTGGAGCGCGATGACCTCGCGGTGCTGGCCTACCGGTTCGAGGGCGACGCGCATTGCCCGGCGGCGCGGTTCGCGGCCTACCGGCGTGCGCTCGGCGAACGCTTCGATGGACGCACTCTTCCCGACAGCGCGGCGAATCCCGCCCCGCCGCCGTTCTTCCGCGAGGTGGTGCGCGTTCCCCATAGCGTGCTGACCGCGCACTTGGTGGATGCCGAGGGCGAGCCCACGCGTGCGGCCCGCGACGAGGTCCTCCGCTTCCTGCAACATCGCCTGCACGGCGATCGGCCGTTTTCACCCGAGTCCATCCTATGAGCCAGCAGACACCTCCCGTTGCCATCGCGGCCCACGACGCGCCGCCGCGCAATGCGCCATCCCTGTATCCGCCGCCGTTCGCCGAGCGCATGGCCGGCCGGGTCAAGCAGCCGCTGGGAACCCTGTTCGGGCTCGTGAATTTCGGGGTCAACCTGACCCGGATGGCGCCCGGCGCGGTGTCCGCGCTGCGGCATGCGCATGCCCTGCAGGACGAATTCATCTACGTGCTGGAGGGCGAGCCGACGCTGGTCACCGATGCCGGCCGCACCCGGCTCGCGCCGGGCATGTGCGCCGGCTTCAAGGCCGGCAGCGGCGATGCCCACCACCTCGTCAACGAGAGCGACCGCGAGGCGGTGTACCTCGAGGTGGGCGACCGCACCCCGAATGATTCGGTCGTGTATCCCGACGACGACCTCGTGGCGGTCGGCACCGCGACGGGTGGCTGGATGTTCACCCACAAGGACGGACGGCCGTACTGAGCGCGGGGCATCGCGCCCTGCTCGAGCACGCGGCGCCGAATTTTTCACCTCCCAAAGGGATTCCACATGCTGCGCCATGCAACGCCGATGCGCCTTTGCGGCCTGCTCGGCCTGGCCCTGTCCTGCGTGCTGCCCGCCCGCGCGGGAACGCCCGTGGTGCCGCTGGCGCAGGTGCAGGAGGCCTACGTGCGGCCGCAGGCCAGGATCGAGGTGGAACCGGGGCGCAGGATCAATCTCCATTGCCAGGGCTCGGGGAGCCCGACGGTGGTGTTCGAGTCCGGCCTCAGCGACTGGTCGAATACCTGGGCGCTGATCCAGCCGGCGGTCGCCACCCGCACCCGCGCCTGCAGCTACGACCGCCCGGGGATGGGCGCCAGCGACCCTTCCCCGCATCCGCCGACGCCCGAGGCCGTGGTCGAAGACCTGCACCGCCTGCTGGCGGCCGCCGGCATCCATGGCCCGCTGGTGCTGGTCGGGCATTCGCTCGGCGGGTTCTACGCCAAGCTGTTCGCCGTCACCCATCCGCAGCAGGTGGCGGGGCTGGTGCTGGTCGATCCTTCCGAGGAACGGCTGTGGCCACGGGTGCGGCCGCGATTGCTGGCGCGCCTGGGGCCCGCCGTGATCCGGGACGCGATGGCCGACGATGCCGATGGCATCCGCGAGGGCATCGCGCATTTCCAACACTGTGCCTCGCTGGCGCGGGCCGCGCCGCTGGAGGGAGACACCTACGTACGCTGCACGGACCCGGTACGCCCGCAGCTCGGGCCCGTGATCAACGAGGCGCGCCGGCAATTGCAACCGCTGCCGGCGTACCAGCAGGCACAGGCCGATGAGTTCGCGTACAGCATGTACGCACCCGATGCGGGCAGGGATGCCCGTTATGCAAAGCTGTTCGGTCGCCTGGCGCTCGCCGACAAGCCGCTGGTCGTGCTGACCCATGGGCTTTGGGACATGACGCCTCCGTTCGGGGAGGCCGGCTGGCTGTCATGGATCACGGCCCACCGACTCACGGCGGAATTGTCCACCCGCGGCGTGCAGCGGATGCTGCCGATGACCCATCACAACATCCAGGTCGAGCAGCCGCAGGCGGTGATCGCTGCGGTCGATGGGGTGCTGGACGCGCTCGCGGTCGGGCAGGGCCGCCGCGATGCGGGAACGGCGACGCCGTGATCGTCTCCGGGCAGACGCTGTGGCTGTTCACCGCCGCGGCCACCGCACTACTGCTGTCGCCGGGGCCGAACATGGCGCTGGTGGTCGCGCAGGGTCTGGCACATGGCGCGCGTGGTGGTGTCGCGGTCGCATTTGGCATCCTGCTCGCGGATCTGGCCATGACCCTGCTGGTGATGGCCGGAATCGCGGCGACGGTGGCCGAATGGCCGGGCGCATTGGCGATGATCCAGGCCCTCGGCGCGTTGTACCTGGCATGGCTGGGCGTGCAGTCGCTGCGACGGCATCCGCCGCAGGGGCAGGTGGAAGTCGTTCGCAGCACGACACCTGCAATCGTCCGGCTGTCGCTGCTCACCAGCCTGCTCAATCCCAAGGCCCTGCTGTTCTTCCTGGTCTTCCTGCCGCAGTTCGTTGCTCCGGAGCGTGGGCGGGTCGCGCTGCAGCTCGGCCTGCTGGGCGGGCTGCTCGCGCTGCTGGCGTTCGCTTTCCATGCCGTACTGGGGGTGGCCAGCGCGCATGCCGGCCGCCGGTTCGCGCCCGGCCAGGCACGCGTGGCCTGGCTGGGTCGCCTGCAGGCGCTGGTGTTCTTCGCGCTGGCGGCGCGCCTGCTGCTGGCATGACCGCACGCCGCGGCGTGCACGGATTCATTCCATGGTGGATACGGAGGATGTGATGCAAGCAAAGCAGGATGTGGAGGCAGCCGAGCCCTACACCGGGCGCTGCCTGTGCGGGCAGGTGCGCTATGTCGCGCGCGGAGCGCCCGTCTTCGCCTTCAACTGCCACTGCCGCGATTGCCAGAGGAGCACCGGTTGCGGCTATGCGCCGATCCTCTTTTTCGCGCGCGCGGACGTGCAGGTGTCCGGGCCGTTGGCCTATCACGCCATCCCCGGGGGAAGCGGGCATACCATCGCGCGGGGGTTCTGCAGCGGCTGCGGGGCACAGGTGGTGGGCGATGCGGAATTGGCGCCGGCGCTCATTTCCGTGCGCGCCGGGACCCTGGACGACCCCGGGCGCTATCAGCCCAAGGCCAATGTGTTTGCCGCCCAGGCCGCCAGCTGGGACGCGATGGATCCGCAGTTGCCGCGGTTCGACCGCTGGCCGCCCGGGTATGGCGCTGCCGCAGCCGGCGGCCCACCCGCGGGCACCCGGGCCGGACGGGGGTAGACTCGCGCCGACGCAGGGCGGAGGGGACGCGGATGCGCGGATGGCAGGGGATGGCGTGCGCCGGGTGGCTGGTGCTGCTGGGCGTGTTCGCGGGGCCGGTGCGGGCGCAGGCCGCGGCAGCGCCCGTGGTGGAGCTGCGCGAGACCTTCCCGCCCGGGCCCGAGATCCGGGTGCCGCCGAACGCGACGGTGTACCTGCGCATCGGCTATTCCGCGCCGGCGCCGGTCCACCTGTGGGCGCGTCCGTATTTCCGCGGGCGCGCGGCGGAGGCGGGCAGCAGCCCGTCGCTGCAGTATTCCGGCGATGGCGAGACGCTCGGGTTCTTCTTCCTGTTCAAGCCGGGGCAGGTGGACGAGGTGCGCGTCAGCGCCGGTGACGGCCGCCCCGCGAGCACCCCGGAGATCGCGCGCTGGCCGCTGTCGGTCGCGGTCGAGGCCGGTGCGCCGGCTCCGGGCGCGCCGCCGGGCTGGGTGGCAGCGCTGCGCGCGCAGGAACATGCGCGCGCCGACCAGCTGCGTGCACAGGCGGCGCAGGTGCCACCGTCGGCCGGATCGATCGCGTGGTTCAGCGGCTTCATGCTGCTGATGCTCGGGCTGGCGGCGGCCGGCATCGGCTGGCCGCTGTGGGCCCTCTGGCGCTGGCGCGGAGGATGGCGCTGGCTGGCCGCGGTGCCGGCCGCTGCGGTGGCGTTCGTGCTGCTGCGCATCGTGCTGGACACCGCGCGCGATCCTACCTCGCACAACCTGTGGCCGTTCGAGGTGGTGATGGTGGCCGGCGCCAGCCTGGTCGCGATGCTGGCGCTGGCGCTGGTGCGGCGGCTGCGGGAGGCGGGCCCGCAGTGAACCCCGCGCCTGCCGGCTACAGCCGGTGGATGCGCAGGCGGCGGCCCTTGATCTTGCCGGCGCGCAGGCGCTCCAGCGCGCGTCCGGCCTGCGCGCGCGCGATGGCGACGTAGCTGCGGGTGGGATAGACGTCGATCTTGCCGATCGCGTCCTTGTGCAGCCCGGCCTCGCCGGTGAGCGCGCCGACGATGTCGCCGGGGCGCAGCTTGTCGGTGCGGCCGGCGTCGATGCGCAGCGTCGCCATCGCCGCCTGCGGGACGCCGCGCGGCTTGCCGTCCAGCGGGGCGATGCGCTCGAAGCGGATCGGCTGGCCCGCGCCGTTCGCAAGCATGCGTTCCTCGATCAGGGCGGCGCGCCCGCGCTCCTTCTCGGCGACCAGGCTCAGGGCGAGGCCGTCGCGCCCGGCGCGACCGGTGCGCCCGATGCGGTGCAGGTAGGTGTCGGCATCGGTGGGCAGCTCGTAATTCACCACTGCGCCGATGTCGTCGATGTCCAGCCCGCGCGCGGCCACGTCGCTGGCCACCAGCACGTTGCAGCTGCGGTTGGAAAAGCGCACCAGCACCTCCTCGCGGTCGCGCTGCTCCATGTCGCCGTGCAGGGCCAGGGCGTCGAAGCCGTAGTGCGCCAGCGAGCCCACCACTTCCTCGGTGTCCTTGCGCATGTTGCAGAACACCACGGTGGAGGCCGGGTTGAACTGCAGCAGCAGCGCGGCCAGCTGCGGGGCGCGCCGCGCCGGGTCGGCCTCGAAGAAGCGCGCCTCGATCGTCGCCGGCTGCGCGCCGCCGCCCACACTGACTTCCACCGGCTCGCGCAGCATGGCGGTGGCCAGGGTGCGGATGGCGTCGGGGAAGGTGGCCGAGAACAGCAGCCCCTGGCGGTCCTTCGGGGTGCGCCTGGCCAGCGCGCGGATGGGTTCGTCGAAGCCCATGTCCAGCATCCGGTCGGCCTCGTCCAGCACTAGCACGCGCACGCCGCGCAGGTCCAGCGCGTCCTTCTGCACCAGTTCCAGCACGCGCCCGGGCGTGCCCACCACCACCTGCGGCGGATGCGCCAGCGAGGCCAGTTGCGGCGCCAGCGGGATGCCGCCGCACAGCACCGACAGCTTGAGGTTGGCGATGCCGGTGGCCAGCTTGCGCAGCTGCTTGCCCACCTGGTCAGCCAGCTCGCGGGTGGGGCACAGCACCAGCGCCTGGGTGCCGCCAGTCGCGGGGTCGATGCGCTGCAGCAGGCCCAGCCCGAACGCCGCGGTCTTGCCGCTGCCGGTGGGCGCCTGCGCGATCAGGTCGCGGCCGGCGAGGATGGCGGGGAGGGCCTGCGCCTGCACCGGCGTGAGCACGGTGTAGCCGAGGGCGTCGAGGCCGGGCGCGAGCGCGGGCGGCAGCGCGAGGTCGGCAAAGGTGGCGGGAGTCTGCATGGCCCATGATCGCAGGTTTGCAGCGCGGGCCGGCCGTAGCCGGGTTCACCCGCGGTTGTGGGCAGCGCCGCGGCGGGCCACTAGACTGGCCGCGACCTCCCACCGATCCCCGCGATGCGCCTGCGCTGGTTGTTGCCCCTGTCCTGCCTGCTGGCCGCGGCCTGCAGCCGCCCACCGGAACCCGCCACCCAGGCCGCCGCCGCGCCGGTCCCGCCGCCGGCCCCGCGCGTGCAGCGCAAGCCGCAGGCCGAGATCGACTGGTCGCCGCAGCGGCTGGAGGCGGGCGATGCGTGGATCGATTGCAGCGCCGATTACCACCAGGGCGATGGCCGCCCGGTGCTCTCGCTGGCCTACCTCGACCTGCGCAAGACCATGCAGGATTGCCGCGCCACCGGCCTGATGCGGCTGCGCTACAAGGGCCGCATCACCCCCAGCTTCGCCGCCCTGGCCGAGCGCACCGGCAAGGTCGCCGGCGACCTCGGGATCGGCAAGCGCATCCTCGACATCGATTCCGGCGGCGGCAGCGTGGAGGCGGCGATGCGCGCCGGCGACGCGATCGGCGAGAACGACTGGACGCTCTGGGTGCGTGGCGATTCGGTCTGCCATAGCGCCTGCGTGCTGCTGCTGGCGGCCGGCGACATGCGCGTGATCGTCGGCCCGGTGGGCGTGCACCGGATGATCCGGGTGAAGTCGGCGGCCACCTCGCGGCGCGAGCTGGGCGAGGAACTGCGCAAGATCAGCGACGACCTGCGCAATTACCTCGAGCGCAACGGCGCCTCGATCGAGGTGTACGACCTGATGACCACGGTGCCCAACCGCACCCTGCGGATCCTCACCGACGCCGAGCTGGAGAAGTTCGGCCTGTCCGGCGCGAATGCGGTGGAGGACGACCTCGACCGCATCCGCCTGGCCCGCACCTGCGGCAACGAATTCCTGCAGCGCCGCGATGCCTTCCGCCGCGCCTACGACGCGCAGTGCGTGCAGCCGGCCGATGCCGCCCACCAGGACGTGGCCGAGATCAACGCCTGCGGGCTGGCCCTGCGCCAGCGCTACGGCTTCCCCGACCCGCGCTGCCCGATCGACAGCCCGATGGCCGAACTCGACGGCGCCGTGCTGGCGATCCCGCCCGCCGCGCCGCCGCCGGAACCCGCGCCGGCCACGCCGGAGGCCTCGCCCGCCGCCGCCGGTGCGATCGAACACGCCGCGGGCGGCGAGGACGCGCCGCCGCCGCATTAGGCCAGCGTCGCTTCAGTCGCGCTCGAAGCGCGCCACGTCCTCGTACAGCCGCAGGCTGCGGCGGATGCCGTCGGCGCCATCGTCCATCCAACCGTGCGGCGCATCCGGGCGGCGCAGCGCGCGCGCCATCCAGGCCCAGGTCGCCAGCGTGCCGACCAGGCCCAGCGCGAGGCTGGCCCAGATCCACGCCGGGGTCGGCGTCCCCGGCGCGACCGGCGTCAGCCCGGCAACGCCAATCACCACCAGCACCCAGCCGATCCACCAGGGCGCCCCGCACACGGCGGAATTGAGCCGCTGCAGGCGCAGCAGCGCGCGCAGCCGGCGCTGGATCGTGAGCACCGCGGACGACGGTCGGATGCCGGCGGTCAGGGTCAGCACCGCCACCGCGAACACGATGTGCAGCACCCCGAAGGCGTGCAGCGCGATGCCGGTGGCCAGCAGGCCGGGAATGCCCGGATTGGTGCGCCAGCAGCCGACGCCCAGCAGCACCAGCCCGACCCCGAGCAGCGCCTGCAGCAGCAGCCCGATCCGCAGCGGCTGCAGCTGGCGCTGCGCCTGCTGCTGGTGCAGCCCGCGCAACAGTTCGTGCTGCAGGTCTTCCTGGCGTGCGAGGCGCGCGTCCAGGGCCTGCCATGCCGCTTTGATCTCATCCGGTTCCATCGCCCGTTCTCCCGTGGTTCGTCGTGGTCAGATCGTGTCGCGCAGGCGCTGCTTCAGCCGGCCGATGCGGGTGGACACGTTGGTTTCGCTCAGGCCCAGCACGGCGGCGATCTCGCGCTGTGGGCGCTCGTCCAGGTAGAGCAGCAGCAGCGCGCGCTCCAGCGGTGGCTGGCGCTGGATGAAGCGTTGCAGCAGTGCGATCTGCTGTTCCTGCGCATGGTGTTCGCCGGGCTCGCAGGCCTGCGTGTCCGCGATCTCCTGCGTGGCCTCCTCCAGCGAGCCGCCGTCGTGACGGTGGTGCAGTGCCTGGGTGCGCACGTGGCTGATCGCCACGTTCAGCGCCACCCGGTACATCCAGGTGGTGAAGCTGCGCGCCGGGTCGAACCCGGGGAAGGCGCGCCATAGCTGGGCGGCGATCTCCTGCACCAGGTCGGCGCGGTCCTCGGGATGCCGCGCATAGGCGTGCGCGACCTTGAACACGATCCCGCGGTGGCGCTGGAACAGCGCCTGGAAGTCGCTGCGGCGCTGGGCCTCGGTCATGGCGGCGGAGGTGTGCATGGGGCTCCCGGTGCGCACGGTGGTGTGCCTCTCGTCCCCATGATTCGCACCGGCGCGGTATTCCTCACACCGATCCGATGTCTCAGGACGAGGCGTCCATCGCCGCCACCCGGATCTCGATTGCGCCCACCCGCACCCGCTGGCCGGCGCGGATCTTGGCGGTCTTGCGCAGTTCCACCGCGCCATCCACTTGCACCGCGCCACTGGCCACCAGCTGCTTGCCGGCGCCGCCGGAGTCGCACAGGCCGGCCAGCTTCAGCAGCTGGTTGAGTTCGATGAAATCGCGGTCGAGGGTGAAGTCGATGGTGGGCATGGCGGTCACGGCAGGGGGATGCGGGCGCGCTGGCCGTCGCGTTCGATCACCACGCCCTTGCGGTCGATCGCCACCACCGACAGGCCGCTACTGCGGTCGCCTTCGCCCATGCGCTGGCCGTCGAGGATGACGAAGCGGCGGGCGGGGTCGGCGTCCCACATGTGCATGCTCAGTTTCACCGGCGGCAGGCCGGTGCTGGCGATGTCGGGGATGGCATCCGGCGCGGGTGCGGGTGCGAGAGGTGGCAGGGCGGCAGGTGCTGGCGATGGCGGCGACGGGTGCGCGGCGGTGCTCGGCGCGGCCGGTGGGGTCGCAGCCGGGGCGGGGCGCGCCACCACCTGCGGCAGCGGTGTGGCGAGGCGCGGCGTTTCGGCTGCAGGGCGGGCGAC
>JBKBXH010000022.1:0-9012 GCA_046313655.1 Thermomonas sp.
GCGGGGGCAGGATTTGAACCTGCGACCTTCGGGTTATGAGCCCGACGAGCTGCCAGACTGCTCCACCCCGCAGCAGAAGCGGAATTGTAAGGGAGTTTTCATCCCTGCGCAACCCCTGTTGAAACATGGCCCATTTGACCCGCAGATGCGAAGCCAGAGCAAGAGCAGCCGACCATGGATCGGCTCTACCCTGCCCTCGCCGGCATCGGCACCGCATCGGCATCGGCATCGGCGTCAGCGCCGGCATCACCATCGGCATCGGCATCGGCATCGGCGTCGGCGTCGGCGTCGGCGTCGGCGTCGGCGACACAACGAAAAAAGCGACCCCGTTGCCGGGATCGCTTGATTCGTCCACTGCCTCCGGCTTGCACCGGAGCTATATGGTAGCGGGGGCAGGATTTGAACCTGCGACCTTCGGGTTATGAGCCCGACGAGCTGCCAGACTGCTCCACCCCGCAGCAGAGTCGCGCATTGTAATGACCGCTGCCGGATCGCGCAAGGTTTATTTGCGATGGCATCGCGGCACGCGATGCGTGCGCGCCGCCGCGCGTGGTCACGCCAGTGCCTTGAGCCGGTACAGCGCCTCCAGCGCCTGCCGCGGGCTGAGCGTGTCGGGATCCAGCGCGGCCAGCGCCTCCAGCGCGGCGGAGGCGGCCGGGAACAGCCCGAACTGCTGCGGCGCGTCCAACGCCTGTGCGCTCATCGCCGGCACCGGTGCCTCGCGCGCTTGCGCCTCCAGTTCCGCCAGGCGTGCGCGCGCCTGCTGCAGCGCGGCCCGCGGCAGCCCGGCCAGCGCCGCGACCTGCAGGCCGAAGCTGCGGTTGGCCGGGCCCGGGCGCACCGCGTGCATGAACACCAGTGCATCGCCGTGCTCCACCGCGTCCAGGTGCAGGTTGGCGATGCCGCTGCCGGGTTCGGCCAGCGCGGTCAATTCGAAATAGTGGGTGGCGAACAGGGTGTAGCTGCGGTTCACCGTCGCCAGCTGGCGCGCCACCGCGTCGGCCAGCGCCAGCCCATCGTAGGTGGAGGTGCCGCGGCCGATCTCGTCCATCAGCACCAGCGACTGCGCGGTGGCGTGGTGCAGGATGTAGGCGGTCTCGCTCATCTCCACCATGAAGGTGGACTGGCCGCGGGCGAGGTCGTCGCCGGCGCCGATGCGGGTGAGGATGCGGTCGATCGGGCCGATCTCCGCGCGCGCGGCGGGCACGAAGCTGCCGATGCAGGCCAGCAGCACGATCAGCGCGTTCTGGCGCATGAAGGTGGACTTGCCGCCCATGTTCGGGCCGGTGATGACGTACATGCGGGTGCCGCCGCCCCCGGCCTCGGCGTCGAACACCAGGTCGTTGGGTTCGAACGGTGCGTCGCGCAGCGCCTCCACCACCGGGTGGCGGCCGCGTTCGATGCGCAGGCCGGGCGCGTCGCGCAGCTCGGGCCGGTTCCAGTCCAGCGCCAGCGCGCGTTCGGCGAAGCACGCCAGCACGTCGAGCTCGGACAGCGCCAGCGCGCAGCGGCGCAGCGGCTCCAGCACGCTGTTGAGGGTGTCCAGCAATCCCTCGTAGAGCAGCTTCTCGCGCGCCAGCGCGCGTTCGCGCGCGGACAGCACCTTGTCCTCGAAGCCTTTCAGCTCCTCGGTGATGTAGCGCTCGGCGCCGGTCAGGGTCTGGCGCCGGGTGTAGTGCACCGGGGCCTTGTCGCTGTGGGCCTTGCCGATCTCGATGTAGTAGCCGTGCACCCGGTTGTAGCCGACCTTCAGGCTAGCGATGCCGGTGGCGGCGCGCTCGCGCGCCTCCAGGTCGAGCAGGAACTGGTCGGCATGGGTGGACAGCCGGCGCAGTTCGTCCAGCTCGGCGTCGAAGCCATCCGCGATCACCCCGCCGTCGCGCGCCAGCAGCGGTGGCTGCGCGACCAGCGCGGCCTGCAGGTGGGCGGCGGCGGCGGCGTGTTCGCCCAGCTCGGCGTGCAGCACCTGCAGTCGCGGCGAGTCCAGCGGCGCCAGCAACGCGCGGATCGCCGGCAGCGCGGACAGGCCGTCGCGCAGGGTGGCCAGGTCGCGCGGACGCGCGCTGCGCAGGGCCACCCGCGCGAGGATGCGTTCCATGTCGCCCAGCCCGCGGAACGCCTCGCGCAGCGGCCCGTGGGTGCCGCCGTCCAGCAGCGCCTGCACCGCGTGCTGGCGCTGGCGCAGCGGCGCGCGCTCGCGCAGCGGGCGGTGCAGCCAGCGCCGCAGCAGGCGGCCGCCCATCGGGGTGACGGTGCTGTCGAGCACGCCGAGCAGGGTGGCGCGGGTATCGCCGTCCACTCGGCTGTCCAGCTCGAGGTGGCGGCGGGTGGCGGCGTTCATCGCGATCGCCTCGTCGCCGGCCTCCAGCGCGATGCTGCGCAGGTGCGGCAGCCGCTGCTTCTGGGTTTCCTCCACGTAGCCCAGCACCGCGGCGGCGGCGGCGATCGCCAGCGGGCGGTCGTCCAGGCCGAAGCCGGTGAGATCGTGCACGCCGAAGAACTGCAGCAGCTGGCGGCGGCCGGAGTCGGGGTCGAACAGCCACGGCGGGCGCCGGCGCAGGCCGCGCGCTTCCTGCACGCAGGGCGGCCAGCCGTCCTCGTCCGCGATCAGGGTCTCCGCCGGCTGCAGGCGCGCCAGTTCGGCCTCCAGCGCGTCCTCGCCGGCCACCTCGCTGGCGCGCAGGCGGCCGCTGGCCAGGTCCGCCCAGGCCAGGCCGTAGCCACCCTTGCCGCGGCTGATCGCCAGCAGCAGGGTGTCGCGGCGTTCGTCCAGCAGCGCCTCGTCGGTGACGGTGCCGGGGGTGACGATGCGCACCACCTTGCGTTCGACCAGTCCCTTGGCCAGCGCCGGGTCGCCGATCTGCTCGCAGATCGCCACCGATTCGCCCAGCGCCACCAGCCGCGCCAGGTAGCCTTCGTAGGCGTGCACCGGCACCCCGGCCATCGGGATCGGCTGGCCGGCCGACTGCCCGCGCTGGGTCAGGGTGATGTCCAGCAGCCGCGCCGCCTTGCGCGCGTCGTCGTAGAACAGCTCGTAGAAATCCCCCATCCGGAAGAACAGCAGCACGTCCGGATGCTCCGCCTTGGCGGCGAAGTACTGACGCATCAGCGGGGTGTGTTCGGCGGGCTTGGCGGCGGGAGCGGCGGCGGGGTCGACGGGCATGGGCGGGCACGGACGGACGGCAGGCGAGGCGACGCATGCCGTGGCCTGGTTGTAGAAATCTGATTGTAGAAGGATGGCGCGGTGGAAGGGCGCCGCCCCGCCACGCGGGCGCGGCGGGGCTGGGCAGGTGGAATCAGCAGCAGGCGCGGCGGGTGCCGGCGTAGGTATTGCCGGCGGCGACGGCCACGCCGGTGGTCTCGCCGCGCAGGCTGGCGGCATGGTGCTCGGAGACCACCCGCGCCACGCAGGCGGTGACCGCCTTGCCCATCGGGATGTGCAGGAACTCGTTCGGGCCATGCGCGTTGGAATGCGGGCCCAGCACGCCGGTGATCATGAACTGCGCGCCCGGGAACTTCTCGCCGAGCATGCCCATGAACGGGATGGTGCCGCCTTCGCCCATGTACATCGCCGGCTTGCCGAAGAAATCCTGGCTGGACTGCTCGATGGCGGCTTCCAGCCACGGCGCCAGCGCCGGTGCGTTCCAGCCGCTGCTGGCCTTCTCCAGGGTCAGACTGACGTGCGCGCCGTAGGGCGGATCGCACAGCAGCGCGTCCTGCAGCAGCTCGCCGGCGCGCTTGCCGTCGAGCGTGGGCGGCAGGCGCAGGCTGAGCTTGAGTGCGGTGCAGGGGCGCAGCACGTTGCCCGCGGAATCCAGCGACGGGATGCCGTCCACGCCGGTGATCGACAGCACCGGGCGCCAGGTGCGGTTGAGCACCAGCTCGGTCAGGTCGTCGCTCATCGGCACCATGCCGGACAGCAGCGGGAACTTGTCGTACACCTCGCTGCCCAGCACCTCGGCCACCTTCTGCGCCTGCGCGCGGCGTTCGGCCGGGATCTCCACGTACAGCCCGTCGAGCAGGATGCGGCCGGTATCCTCGTCCTCGATCCGCGACAGCAGATCGCGGATGATGCGGAAGCTGGAGGGCACGATCCCGGAGGCGTCGCCGGAATGCACGCCTTCCGACAGCACCTTCACGGTGAGGTTGCCGCCGGCCAGCCCGCGCAGCGAGGTGGTGCACCACAGCTGGTCGTAGTTGCCACAGCCGGAATCCAGGCAGACCACCAGCGAAGGCTTGCCGATGCGGTCGGCCAGGTGGTCCACGTAGTAGGGCAGGTCGTAGCTGCCGGATTCCTCGCAGGCCTCGATCAGCACCACGCAGCGTGCGTGGGCGGCGCCCTGCGCCTGCAGCGCCATGATCGCCGCCAGCGAACCGTAGATCGCGTAGCCATCGTCGGCGCCGCCGCGGCCGTACAGGCGGTCGCCCTGCAGCACCGGGATCCACGGGCCCTTGTCGGCATCCCAGCCGGTCATCTCCGGCTGCTTGTCGAGGTGGCCGTACAGCAGCACGCAATCGTCGTCGCGCCCGCCGTTGGCGGCCGGGATGTCGATGAAGATCAGCGGCGTGCGGCCTTCCAGCCGCACCACCTCGACCTGCATCCCCGGGATCGGCTGCGCCCGGGCCCAGGATTCCATCAGCGCCACGGCGCGATCCATGTGGCCGTTCTTCACCCAGTCGGCGTCGAACATCGGCGATTTGTTGGGGATGCGGATGTATTCGACCAGCTGCGGGACGATCTCCTCGTCCCATTTGCGGGCGACGAACTCGCGCACGCCGGCGGCATCGAAGTGGGGGGTGTGCATGGACAATCCAGTGGCAATGAAGGCAATGCCCGGATTGTACGCCCCGGGCTGGGCAAGCCGGCGTGAGCGGCGGTTGCGGATCAGATTTTTCCTACCCAGAAGCCCGGAAAACCTCCGACGCGCGCCGGGATGCCGCCCGATAGGCTCGTCCCCGTCCCGCGGCGCAACCTGCGCACACCGGGACGCCGCACGCGCTCCGGCAAGGAAGCCCACAACCCAAGGAGACTGCCATGAAAGCCCTGTCCACCCTGCTGTCCTCGCTGGTCCTGTTCTTCGCGCTGGCCGGTAGCGCGCTCGCCAGCGAGACCGTCAACATCAACACCGCCGATGCCGCCACCCTGGAGCGGGTGCTGGTCAACATCGGGCCGGCCAAGGCCCAGGCGATCGTCGATTACCGCAAGGCCAATGGTGCCTTCCGCAGCCCCGAGCAACTGGCGATGGTGAAGGGCATCGGTCTGAAGACGGTGGAAAAGAACCGCGACCGCATTTCGGTCGGCGGTGCGCGTCCGCTGGCCCCGGCGGCCCAGCAGGCCGGTGCCAAGCCGGCGGCCAACCCCGCGGCCAGGCCGGTGCAGGTGGTGCGTCGGTGAGTGCCGATTGCGCCTGCGACGGTGCCGTGACGGCGGGGCAGGACGCCCCGCCGTGCGGCGTGCGCATCCTGCGCGCGGCCGATTACCGACGCATGCGCTGGAAGAACGGGGCCGGCTGGACCTCGGAAGTGCTGCGGATGCCGGAGCGCGAGGACTGGGACTGGCGGCTGTCGCTGGCGGAGATCGACGAGGACGCCCCGTTCTCCGGGTTCCCGGGGATGGAGCGGTTGCTGGTTCTGCTGCAGGGCGATGGCCTGCGTATGCATTTCGAGGACGGCCGCACCCAGGAACTGCGCCCGCCGCACGGGATGCTGCGGTTTTCCGGCGACCGGCCGCTGCGCGCCGAACTGCTGGGCGGGCCCTGCCGCGACTTCGGCCTGATCTGGAAGCGCGGCCGGATCGATGTGCAGCTCTGGCACCGCCCGCTGGCCGGCGCAATGGTGCTGTTCGGAGGCATGCGCGAAACCTGGCTGCTGCACCTGCTGGAGGGCACTGCGCAGGTGGCCGGCGATGGTGCGCCCGCCGCGCTGGCGGCGGGTGACAGCGTGCTGCTGGAAGGCAGCGAACTGCCAACCCGGCTGTCCCTGGAAGGCCACGGGGCCGCCTTGCTGGCGAGGATCACCCTGATCGGCGAGGACTGACCCCAGCCTGGACGGCTGGGATGAGTGCTTTCCCCGAGGGGTTGCGGTGGTGGCGCAGGACGCGACACCACCGGCGGCACAGGGACGTGCCGCGCTTTTTGTCATCTGCGCGAAGAGCGGCGGACTGCGGGCCTGATTGCGGATGACTCGGGCGCTGGCGCCCGTTCATGGTTCGACAGGCTCACCACGAACGGGAGATGACGACACCTCACGGGCAGGAATCTCGAGCGCATCGCGCGCCGTGCGATGGTTCGACAGGCTCACCACGAACGGGAGTTTCGGGTTGGTCGCGAACGCGGGGGCACACTCTCCACGAACGCGAGATGCCGGCGCCTCACGAGCGGGAATCCCAGGCGCATCACGCGCCGTGCACCGATCAAGGCGCGATCTTGCGTTTCAGCGCCCGTTGCAGTGGAGGAGGCAGGTTGGGCAGGGTGCGCAGCAGCCATGGCAGCAATCGGCGCTTGGCGCCGCCCAGCGCTTCCGGCACCACGGCTTCGATCAGGTGTGGGCCGGGGTTCGCCAGTGCGTATTCCAGGGCCTTGCAGAACGCCTCGGCGGTGTCGGCGCGGGCGGCATGCACGCCCATGCCCTGCGCCAGCCGGCAGAAGTCCAGCACCGGGCCGTGCAGGTCGAGCTGCGAGCGCGCCTTGGGGCCGGGTGCGGCATCGGCCCCGACCCGTTCCAGTTCCACGTTCAGCACCGAATAGCTGGCGTTGTTGAACACGATCGTGGTGATGTCCAGCCGCTCGCGCGCCATCGTCCATAGCGCCTGCGGGGTGTACATCGCGCTGCCGTCGCCGACCAGCGCCAGCACCGGGCGGTCGGGGCAGGCGATGGCCGCGCCGACCGCGTTCGGCAGCGACTGGCCGATCGCACCGCCGGTGAGGGTGAGCAGGTCGTGGCGCGGGCAGCCGGCGGTCATCGTCCCCAGCAGCAGGCCGGAGGTGATCGCCTCGTCGATGAGGATGGCGCGCTCCGGCAGCAGGTGGCCGACGGCCTTGCATACCTTGGCTGCGGTCAGGCGGCCGCGCGGCCGCGCCGGACGCATGGGCGGCTGCAGCGCCGGCGTGGCCCGTGCTGCGCCGAGTGCCGCGGCGAGCTTGCCCAGGCTGGCCGCCGCATCCTGCGCCGGGGTCGCCAGCACATGCACGGTGCAGCTCGCGGGCACCAGGTCGCTGGGCTTGCCGGGATAGGCGAAGAACGAAACCGGCGACTTGGCATCCACCAGCACCAGGTGGTCGATGCCGGCCAACTGCACGTCCGCCAGTTCGGCCAGGTAGGCGATGCGCTCGGGGGCCGGGAGCCCGGCGCCGCGTTCCAGCCGGGTCGGGAACACCTCGCAGAAGAGGCGCGTGCCGCATTGCGCGGCGATCCGCGCGGCCGCGAGCAGCGCCGGTTCGCGCAGGGCCTGGCCGCCGAGCAGGAAGGCGGTCTTGCCGCCGCCGCAGATCGCGCGGGCGATCGCATCGACGGTGGCATCGTCCGCCGCTTGCGGGGCCGGCGGTGCCGGGGGCGGGCAGGGCGCGCCGCCTTCGCCCCAGGACACGTCGGCTGGCAGGATCAGGGTTGCCACCTGGCCGGGCAGGCCGCGCGCGGCGGCGATCGCCTCCACCGCGTCCCGGCACAGCGCCGCCGTGCTGCCGCTGGTGCGCACGAAGCCGGGCGAGACGTTGCGCGCGACGGTCTCGATGTCGGATTGCAGCTGGGCATCGAACGGGACGTGCCAGGTGGCGTGGTCGCCGACGATGTTCAGCACCGGCACCTTGCCCTTGCGCGCGTTGTGCAGGTTGGCCAGCCCATTGCCGAGGCCGCAGCCGAGGTGCAGCAAGGTGGCGGCGGGCTTGCCGGCCATCCGCGCGTAGCCGTCGGCGGCGCCGGTGGCCACGCCTTCGAACAGGGTGAGCACCGCGCGCAGGCGCGGCTCGGCATCCAGTGCGGCCACGAAGTGCATCTCGCTGGTGCCGGGATTGTTGAAGCAGACCTCGATCCCGGCATCGGCCAGGGTCTTGATCAGGGCGTGGGCGCCGTTCATGCGGGGAGCCTCATGTCTGTGTCCGGTGTCAGTATCCGCTGGCGATGGCGCGGGCCGCGGCGCGCGCGGTGAGGATGCAGCCCGGCAGGAAGGTGCCCTCCAGCGAGCGCTTGCCGCAGGCACCGCCTCCGCCGAAGCCGGCGGCTTCGCCCACGCAGTACAGGCCGGGGATCGGCGCATCGGCGGCATCCAGCACCCGGCTGTGCAGGTCGGTGCGTAGCCCGCCCAGGCTCTTGCGGGTGATCAGCTGGACGTGGATGGCGATGAACGGCCCGGCGCCCGGTTGCTGCAGCGGGGCGGGCGCGCAGGTGCGCAGGCGGTCCGGACCCCAGCGGCGGGCCTCCTGGATGCGCCGCACCTGCACGTCCGCTGCCGGGTCCATGCCCGGCGCGAAGTGGGCGTCGAAGGCATCGACGCTGGCCTGCAGCACCGCCGGGTCGATGTCGTGGGAGCAGGTCAGTGCGTTCATCTGCACCGCCAGCCCGGCCAGGGTGTCGGCCACCAGGAAGTGCGGGCTCTCGCGTTGCATCTGCTCCACCAGGCGGCGATTCCCCAGCAGGGTATCCAGCAGGAAGCGCAGGAACTGGCGGTCGCGGATGCGCGGATTGTGCTCGGCGCCGGAGATCGCGAACTCCTTGAGCGCGATGCGGCGGTTGAGCAGGTGCCAGGTCCACGGCTGTTGCTGCGCGGCCACCTGTTGGCACAGCCAATGGGTGTCGAACCCGGTCACCAGCGGCTCCGGGCCGATCCGGCGGCCGCTGGCATCCAGCCACAGCGTCGACTTGCACGGGATCAGCGACAGCCCGTGGCCCGGAAAGTGCGGGAACGGATGCGGGATGCCGGCGGCGTAGTTCCACATCTCGCCGGCGCGCGGGGGGCGGGGGGGCGCGCCCGGGGGGGGGGGGGGGGGGGGGCCCGCGCCGCGCGGCTCGGCGGGCGGG
>JBKBXH010000023.1:0-8929 GCA_046313655.1 Thermomonas sp.
CACGGCCAGCCGCGGGCGTGCCGGCGGTGTGTGCCCGACGGGCGGCGCGAAGGGGAGGGTGGTCATGGCGGGCTCCGGGGCGCGGCGGTGAGTCCGGGCCGGATGGGTGGCGGGGCGGCCATTCTAGCGGTAGGGGCCGGCCGTGGGCGCGCGGATGCTTGCCAAGCGCGGCGCGTGGGGCGAGACTCCGCCGCATGAGGGGACGGGCGGCCATCTTGCTGCTGCTGCTGGCGCCGGGGGCGCCGGCACTGGCGGGGAACGTCTATCGCTGCGTGGGCGGCGATGGCGCGGTGAGCTACGTCAACAAGCGTCCCCCGGGTGCGCAGTGCCGCCTGCTCGGCAGCTACCGCCCGGCACCACCGGGGCGTGCCCCGGCGCGGGCCCCCGCGCCTGCGCCGCCGCTGGCCGAGGTGGCGCGTCCGCCGGCCGCGGTCGCGTCCTCCACGCCGGCGGCTTTGCCTGCCGTTGCGCCTTCTCCCGCGCCAGCCTCGGGGCCGGCCGCAGGCCCGCGCCTGGTGCGCGGCCAGCTGTACAGCTATGTCGGCAAGGACGGGGTGCGCACCTATACCAGCGCGCGCCCGGCCGGGGTGCCGATGGCGGCCATCCGCACCATCCAATACTCTTATATAGAGCGCTGCTACGCCTGCGGGGTGCTGCCGGGGGTGGATTTCCGCGCGGTGCGCCTCAACACCACCGCCTACAGCGACGAGATCGCCGCCGCCGCGCGCGAGCTGGGGGTGGAAGAGGCGGTCGTGCGCGCCATCATCCATGCCGAATCCGCGTTCAACCCCAATGCGATCTCGCGGGTCGGGGCGCAGGGCCTGATGCAGTTGATGCCGGCCACTGCCCGCCGGTTCGGCGTGCTGGATGCCTTCGACGCCGGGCAGAATATCCGCGGCGGGGTGCAGTACCTGGCCTGGCTGCTGAAGCGGTTCAACGGCAACCTGGCCCTGGCCGCGGCCGGCTACAACGCCGGCGAAGGCGCGGTGGATAAGTACGGGGGGGTGCCGCCCTACAGCGAAACCCAGCGCTACGTGCAGCGGGTGGGGGTGCTGGCGGAGCGCTACCGCGGGGCCCTGGCGGGCGCGGGAGCGCCGTTGCGGGGCGGATTGTCGGCGCGTTAAGCGTTCATATACACTTCAGTGTCTTTTGCGGTTGACGGCCCCCTTGGCCGCCAGCCAGGGGGCATGTCCAGTTTTCTTTACGGAGTGCGGGATGGCGAACGAAGAGGTCAACACCGGGCGACGCCGGTTCCTCACCGCGACGACCGCGGTGGTGGGGGCGGTGGGTGCCGGGTTCGCGGCGGTGCCGTTCATCAAGTCCTGGAGCCCCAGCGCGCGCGCGCGCTTCGCGGGTGCCCCGGTCAGCCAGGACATCAGTGCCTTGCAGGAGGGGCAACAGCTGGTATTGAACTGGCGCGGCCAGCCGATCTACATCGCCAAGCGCTCCAAGGCCATGCTCGCGACCCTGCCGGAGATGGATCCGTTGCTGGCCGACCCCAATTCGAACGCGTCCGTGCAACCGCCTTACGCCAAGAACGAGGCCCGCTCGATCAAGCCCGAGATCGCGGTGCTGGTGGGCGTCTGCACCCACCTGGGCTGCGCCCCCGAGTTCAAGCCCGAGGTCAAGCCCGAGCCGTTCGATCCGGACTGGAAGGGCGGCTACTTCTGCCCCTGCCACAAGTCGCGCTACGACCTGGCCGGGCGGGTGCTGAAGGCGCAGCCGGCGCCGCTGAACCTGCCGGTGCCGCCCTATCACTTCGAAGGCGACAACACCGTCGTCATCGGCGTCGATCCGAAGGGAGCCGCGTAAGCCATGGCGAACATCCTCACCCGCACCGCCAACGGCCTGATGGACTGGGTCAACGCGCGCGCGCCCGGCATGATGCCGGCGTACCGCAAGCACATGAGCGAGTACTTCGCGCCGAAGAACTTCAACATCTGGTACATCTTCGGCGTGCTGTCGATCGTGGTGCTGGCCAACCAGATCCTGACCGGCATCTTCCTGACCATGCAGTTCAAGCCCAGCGCCGCCGAGGCGTTCGGCTCCGTCGAGTACATCATGCGCGACGTGGAGTGGGGCTGGCTGATCCGCTACATGCACAGCACCGGCGCGTCGCTGTTCTTCATCGTCATCTACCTGCACATGTTCCGCGGGCTGATGTACGGCAGCTACCGCAAGCCGCGCGAGTTGGTGTGGCTGCTGGGCATGGTGATCTACCTGGTGCTGATGGCCGAGGCATTCATGGGCTACGTGCTGCCCTGGGGCCAGATGTCGTACTGGGGCGCCAAGGTGATCATCTCGCTGTTCGGCGCGATCCCGGTGATCGGCGGCGGCCTGACCGAATGGATCATGGGCGACTTCAACCCGGGCGACGCCACCCTGAACCGCTTCTTCGCGCTGCATGTCATCGCGCTGCCGCTGGTGCTGCTGCTGCTGGTGGTGCTGCACATCTTCGCCCTGCACGAAGTCGGCTCGAACAACCCGGACGGCGTCGAGATCAAGAAGGGCCCGAAGGGCAACCGCTGGTCGCAGACGGCGCCGGCGGACGGCATCCCGTTCCACCCGTACTACACGGTCAAGGACCTGTTCTACGTCGGCTGCTTCCTGGTGATCGCGGCGTTCATCATCTTCTTCGCACCCACCTTCGGCGGCCTGTTCCTGGAGCACGACAACTTCACCGAGGCCAACCCGTTGGTGACGCCGTCGCACATCAAGCCGGTGTGGTACTTCACCCCGTACTACGCGATGCTGCGGGTGGTGCCCTCGTTCTTCGGCATCAAGCTGTGGGGCGTGCTGGTGATGTTCGGCGCCATCGTGTGCCTGTTCCTGGTGCCGTGGCTGGACAAGTCGCCGGTCAAGTCCTACCGCTATCGCGGCTGGCTGAGCTGGGCCATGCTGATGATGTTCGTGGTCTGCTTCTGCTGGCTGGCCAAGATCGGCGGCGGCCCGGGCACCGACCCGGTCGAGGCGATCATCGGCCGCGTGCTGACCTTCCTCTACTTCGCTTTCTTCATCACCATGCCGGTCTGGTCCAAGCTGGACAAGACCAAGCCGGTGCCGGAACGGGTGACGATGCATGACTGACATCTCCGACAACAAGCGCGGCCTGCTGGCGCGCGCGGCCCTGTTCGCGGCCGGCCTGCTGCTGTCCGCCACCGCCTTCGCCAGCGAGGGCGGCGACCTGCAGCAGTCGGGCGTGGACCTCAACGACAAGGCATCGCTGCAGCGCGGCGCGGCCCTGTTCATGAACTACTGCAGCGGCTGCCACTCGCTGAAGTACGTGCGTTACGCGCGCATCGGCGAGGACCTCGGCCTGACCGAAGACCAGGTGATGCAGAACCTGAACTTCAGCGGCGGCAAGATCGGCGACCACGTGCTGTCGGCGATGCCGCCGGAGTTGGCCAAGACCGCGTTCGGCAAGGCGCCGCCGGACCTCAGCCTGATCGCGCGCGTGCGCGGCAGCGACTGGATCTACACCTACCTGAAGTCCTTCTACGTGGACGAGAGCCGCCCGGTGGGCTGGAACAACACCCTGTTCCCGAATGCCTCGATGCCGAACCCGCTGTGGGAGCTGCAGGGCATCCAGCAGCCGGTGTACGGCAAGAAGACCGAGGGCGGCGAGCTGCCGGTGGAGGGCTTCACCATCAGCCAGGCCGGCACCCAGACCCCGGCGCAGTTCGACCGTACCGTCCGCGACATCACCGCGTTCCTCGAGTACGCCGGCGAGCCGGCGGCGCTGAAGCGCCAGAGCGTGGGCGTGTGGGCGGTGCTGTTCCTGGTGTTCTTCGCCCTGATGGCCTGGCTGTTGAAGCAAGAATACTGGCGAGACGTTCACTGACGCGGCGTCAGCGGCAAGGACGCCCGCCGCAGGGAACGACGCTTGACGGCCGTCCGCATCGTGCGGGCGGCGCAGGTGCGTCCGGCATCGACCGGGCGTGGGAGTGGTCCTGATGATGGCTGTGAGTCCGCGCATGCGAAACGCCTTGACCCTGTTTTCCGCTGTCGATGACGTGCTGTGCCACCGCGTGCGCCTGGTGCTCGCGGCGAAGGGCGTGGCCTACGACCTGATCCCGGTGGACCCGCAGAACCCGCCCGAGGACCTGATCGACCTCAACCCCTACCACTCGGTGCCGACCCTGGTCGAGCGCGACCTGGTGCTGTACGCCGCCAGCGTGGTCAGCGAGTACCTGGACGAGCGCTATCCGCACCCGCCGCTGATGCCGGTGGACCCGCTTTCCCGCGCGCGCCTGCGCCTGGCCATGCTGCGCATCGAGCACGACTGGGTGCCGCAGGTGCAGGCCATCCAGCTCGGCAACAAGCAGCAGGCCGAGGCCGGGCGCAAGCGCCTGAAGGAGCTGCTCACCGCGGCGCTGCCGCTGTTCAAGGCCAGCAAGTTCTTCCTCAACCCGGAGATGAGCCTGGCCGACTGCGCGATGGCCCCGATCATCTGGCGGCTGGACGCCCTGGGCATCCCGCTGCCGAAGGACGGCAAGGCGATCGAGGACTACGGCAACCGCATCTTCCGCAACCCCGGCTTCGAGCGCAGCCTCACGCCGCAGGAAAAGCACTTGCGCGAACTCCCGGCCTGATGGAGACCCAGCCCCCGATGCCGGCGATGAGCTCGCAGCGGCCGTACCTGTTGCGCGCGCTGTACGAATGGATCGTCGACAACGACATGACCCCGCATGTGCTGGTGGATGCGCGCATGCCGGGCGTGCGGGTGCCGCCGCACACGGTCAAGGACGGGCAGGTGGTGCTGAACATCGCCGCGCGCGCGGTGGGGCACCTGCAGATGGACAACGACGCGCTGCGCTTCTCGGCGCGCTTCGGCGGCGTCAGCCACAACGTGGTGGTGCCGCTGCCGGCGGTGATCGCCATCTATGCGCGCGAGAACGGCCACGGCATGGCGCTGCCGCAGGACGCGCCACCTGCACCAGCGGAGGCGGACGAGGCGCCCCCCGGCCTGGACGCGCTATACGCCGAGCATGATCCGGATGCCGGGCATGCGCCTGCGTCCGATGCGGAGGCCGCCCACGGTGATGGCGACGACGATCGTCCGCCGCCGCGCCGCGGCCACCTGCGGGTCGTGAAGTAAGCGCACGACGCGCCCGCGCCGCCGCCGGGACGGCCTTGGGCGTCAGTCGGACGGGAACGCCCGCACCACCGCCTGCGCCGCGCGGGTCGGCCCGCTGAAGCCGACCAGCTTCTCGCCCAGCAGCACGATCCGGCCCACGTGGCGGTCCTGGCCGTCCTCGGAATATTCGAAGCGGAAGCTGCGCTCCAGCCCCAGCCAGCCGTCGTCGCGCCGGCGCAGGCGGATGCCGGTGGCATGCACCGACTGGTCCAGCCATTGCACCCCGGCCGCCTCGCAGGCGTCGCGGCCGCGGGCCGCGGCGCGCTCGGCCGCCGCGCGCGCGGCGGTGAACAGGAAGACGCCGGCGGCGCCGACGAGCATCCGGACGAGCAGGGTGGGCATCGCGTCAAGCTGGGGGCGGGGGGCCGAGTTTCAACGAGAAATCGATGGCGTGGACGTGCTTGGTGAGGCCGCCGATCGAGATGCAGTCCACCCCGTCCTCGGCGATCGCGCGCAGGCTGGCCATGTCCACCCCGCCCGAGACCTCCAGCGGGATGCGCCCGTGGTAGGGCGCGCCCTTGGCGATCCGCACCGCCTCGCGGCGCATGGCCGGGTCGAAATCGTCCACCAGCACGCGCGTGCAGCCGGTGTCCAGCGCTTGCCGCAACTCGTCCAGGGTCTCCACCTCGACGATCAGGGGCAGCGCCGGGTGCAGCGCGCGCGCGCGCGCGATGGCCGCGGCCACCGAGCCGAAGGCGCGGATGGGGTTTTCCTTGAGCATCACCGCGTCGTACAGCGCCATGCGGTGGTTGATGCCGCCGCCGACCCGCACTGCGTACTTCTGCGCCACCCGCAGGCCCGGCAGGGTCTTGCGGGTGTCGAGGATGGCGGCGCCGGTGCCGCGCACCGCTTCCACGTGGCGTGCGGTGGTGGTGGCGGTGCCGCTGAGCGTCTGCAGGAAATTGAGCGAGGCGCGCTCGGCGCTGACCAGCGCGCGGCGGTGGCCTCGCAGGGTGGCGATGACGGTGCCCTTGGCGATGCGGTCGCCTTCCGCGCAGCGCCAGTCGATGCGGACGGCGGGATCCAGCGCGCGGTGGCAGGCGTCGAACCACGGCCGCCCGGCCACCACGCAATCCTCCTTGCACAGCAGGTAGGCCGCGTCCGCGGCATCGTCCAGCAGCAGGGCGGTGGCGTCGCCGGGGCCGATGTCCTCGGCCAGCGCGGCGGCGACGTTGGCCGCCACCACGGCCGCATCGGGCGGCGCGACCGGCGCGCTCATGCCCCGGGGAATCCGTCCGCCTGCGCGGTGGCGATCGCCTCCTCCACCAGCAGCACCGGGATGCCGTCGTCGATGCGGTAGGCGGTCTTGCGGTCGCGGGTCACCAGCGCCTCGCGCAGCGGCTCGCGCTGGGGCGTGCCGTCGCCGCGCGCCACCTGGCCGGCGGCGATCGCACGGTTGAGCGCGTCCAGCCCGGCGGCTTCCAGCAGCGACAGCGGTTGGCGGGTGGCCGGGCAGGCGAGGAGATCGAGCAGCTTGCGGTCCATCGGCGAAAGGCAATGGTGGATGGGGGCCGTTAGAATACGTCTTTACGCGCTCACGCGATCGGGAATGGTCATGCCTGCCGTCAACACCGCCGCCCCGCTGGTCGGCATCGTCATGGGCTCGCGCTCGGACTGGGACACCATGCAGCACGCCGCCGCGCGGCTGGAGGCGCTGGGCGTGCCGCACGAGGTGAAGGTGGTGTCCGCGCACCGCACGCCGGACGTGCTGTTCTCCTACGCCGAGGGCGCGGCCGTGCGCGGCCTGCGCGCGATCATCGCCGGCGCCGGCGGCGCCGCGCACCTGCCGGGCATGCTGGCGGCCAAGACCGCGGTGCCGGTGCTGGGCGTGCCGGTGCAGAGCAAGGCGCTGAACGGCATGGATTCGCTGCTGTCGATCGTGCAGATGCCGGCCGGCATCCCGGTCGCCACCTTCGCCATCGGCCAGGCCGGCGCCGCCAACGCGGGGCTGTTCGCGGCGGCGATGCTGGCCGTCGAGTTCCCCGCGATCGGCGCGGCGCTGGAGGCGTTCCGTACCCGGCAGACCGAGGACGTCGTGAACAACGACGACCCGCGCGCATGAGCAACGAGGCCGCGATGACCACCGTCGGCATCCTCGGCGGCGGCCAGCTGGCGCGCATGATGGCCCTGGCCGGCGCGCCGCTGGGCCTGCGCTTCCTCGTCCTCGACACCGCCAGCGACGCCTGCGCCGGGCAGTTCGCGCCGATGGTGGTGGGCGATTACACCGACCGCGCCGCGCTGGAGGAGTTCGCCTCGCGGATCGACGTGGCGACCTTCGATTTCGAGAACGTGCCGGCGGAGTCGGCGCAATGGCTCACCGGCAAGGTGCCGGTGTTCCCGAACCCGCGCGCGCTCGCCACCGCGCAGGACCGGCTGGCCGAGAAGACCCTGTTCCGCGCGCTGGGCATCCCGGTGCCGCCGTTCGCGGACGTGCCCGACCGCGCCGCGCTGGACACCGCGGTGGCCGCGCTCGGCACGCCCTGCATCCTCAAGACGCGCCGGCTGGGCTACGACGGCAAGGGCCAGTTCCGTATCAAGACCCCGGCCGACGTGGAGGCCGCCTGGGACGCGCTGGGCGCGCAGGTGGAGAAGGTGGGGCTGATCCTCGAAGGCTTCGTCGCCTTCCAGCGCGAGCTGTCGGTGGTGGCCGTCCGCGGCCGCGACGGCGAGTTCCGCGCCTGGCCGCTGACCGAGAACTGGCATGTCGATGGCGTGCTCTCGGCCAGCCTGGCCCCCGCGCCGGTGGACGACGCCCTGCGCGATACCGCCTTGTCCCATGCGCGCAAGCTGGCCGAGGCGCTGGACTACGTCGGCGTGTTCGCGTTGGAGCTGTTCTGCCGCGACGGCGAACTGCTGGCCAACGAGATGGCGCCGCGCGTGCACAACTCCGGGCATTGGACCATCGAAGGCAGCGAGACCAGCCAGTTCCAGAACCACCTGCGCGCGGTGCTGGGCCTGCCGCTGGGGGACACCCGCATGGTCGGCCACACCTGCATGCTCAACTGGATCGGCGCGATGCCGGATGCCGCGCCGGTGCTGCGCGAGGCGGGCGGCCACTGGCACGACTACGGCAAGCAGCCGCGCGCGGGCCGCAAGGTTGGCCATGCCACCCTGCGCGCCGAACACCCGGCAGAGCTGGCGGCATCGCTGCGGCGCGTCGGCGAGGCGCTGGGCCGGCAGGCGCAGGTGGCGCCGGTGGTCGCGCGCCTGGGCTGACGCCTCCGGGGCGATCGCGGGCAGCGCGGGGGCCGTGGCAGGATGGCGGCCATCGCCTTCCGGGAATGCCCCCGCCATGCCGCTGCCGGCCAATCCGACCCCGTGGATTCCCTACCTGCTGCTGCCGCTGGGCTGGGTGTATTACCGCCGCATCCGCCGCAGCTTCGGCCCGCAGCCGTGGCAGCCGCGGCGTACGCTGCTGCGCCTGGTCGTGCTGGTGGCCGCGATGCTGGGCCTGGCGGCCACGGTGGTGCCGCGGTCGGGCCTGGCGCTGGCCGGCGGGGGCGCGGCGGGCCTGCTGCTGGGCTGGATCGGCGTGCGCCACACCCATGCGGAGTGGCGCGCCGGGGTGCGCACCTACATTCCGAACCCGTGGATCGGCGGCGTGCTGACGCTGGTGCTGCTGGGCCGGCTGGCCTGGCGCTACCTGCACGGCGGCGGCCTGCAGGCCGCCGGCCAGCCCAGTGCCCTGACCCTGGGCCTGGGCCTGGCCGCGGCGCTGGTGGCCTACGGGCTGGCCTACAGCATCGGCCTGCTGCGCCGGATGGCCGCGCTGGGCGCGCATCCGCCAGCGGT
>JBKBXH010000024.1:0-8801 GCA_046313655.1 Thermomonas sp.
GCGCGCGCGGGTGGCGCGGCGGTATCCGGAATTGGGCGGGGACGGCCCGCTGCTGCTGCTGCCCGGGCGCGGCACCCGCCTGAAGGGCCATGCCGATGCCATTGCGCTGCTGGCGCGGCTGCGCGCGGACGGGCAGGACGCGCGGCTGTGGCTGGCCGGCGCGCTGCAGCCGGGGCGCGCGCGCTACGTGCATGCGCTGCAGGCGCAGGCGCATGCCGCCGGGGTGGCGCAGGCGCTGGCCATCACCGCGCCCACCGAGGCCATCGCAGAGGCCTACGCGGCCAGCGACCTGGTGCTGCAGCTGTCTCGCCAGCCGGAGGCGTTCGGGCGCACCGTGCTCGAGGCGTGGGCGGTGGGGCGGCCGGTGCTGGGTTGGGCGCATGGCGGGGTGGGCGAATCGCTGCGGCACTGGCTGCCGGAGGGTGCGATCGCGCCGTTCGACCAGGACGCGCTGGCAGCGCGCGCGCGCGCATGGTGCCTGCGCCCGCCGGCGTTGCCGGCTACGATGCCGCCTTCGTTGCAGGCGATGCAGGAGGCGGGCTTGGCGCTTTACCACGCGGTGCTGGGGGCATGAACGGAGCGCGCATCGAACCGGCGCGCGCGCTGCGCTGGGCGCCGGCCTGGGTGCTGCTGGTGGTCGCGCTGTGGCCGCTGCACGGGATCGCGGCCGCGCTGCTGGCCGCGGGCGCGCTGGCAGGACTGGCCGAGTTGGCGCTGCGCCGCTTCCGCGGAGGCCTGGGCCTGATGTCGGGGCCGGCGTGGGCGCTGGCCAGCGTGCTGTTCTGCGCCTATTGGCTGCCGGAGGTGCTGTCGCTGGTGGGGGCGGCGGACCTCGGACAGGCGGCGCGCAAGGTGCTCGCCGACGTGCTTGCGCTGCCATTGTTGTGGGTGGTCGCGGTCGCGGTGGCGCGCACGGACGCGCGGCGGCGGGTGTTCGCCGGCCTGGCGCTGCTGGCGCTGGGCTGGACGCTGGATGCGCTGGTCGAGGCCGGCACCGGCACCAGCCCGCTGTTCTGGCTGCTCGACCATGGCCGGCTGGCGCTGCTGGGGCAGCCGCTGTGCCAGCCGCAGGACGTACTGGCGCCGGGCCGCCTGGCCGGGGTGTTCGGGCCATGCAATCCCAAGCTCGGGATCGTGCTGGCCAGCCTGTCGCCGTTCGCGCTGGAGGCGGCCTGGCAGCGCGCGGGACGCCCTGGCTGGTGGCTGGCGGTGCTGGCGATCGGCGTGGTGGTGGTGCTTGCCGGCGCGCGCGCGGCCTGGCTGACGTATGCGCTGGTGCTGCTGTGGTCGGGCTGGCGCGCGCTGGGCCGGCGCGGGCTGCTGGCGCTGGTGGCGGTGGCCGCGCTGGGGATGGTGGTGCTGGCGGTGGCGGTGCCTGCGGTGCAGGAGCGGGTGCAGCGCAGCGCGCAGGCGCTGGCGGCGGAGCCGCAGGCCGTGGATGCCGCGCTGTCCGGGCGGCTGCGGATCTGGTCGGCCGCGCTGTGCATGCTGCGCGCGCATCCGGCCAACGGGGTCGGGGTGCGCGGTTTCCGCGCCGCGTTCCCGGCCTGCGACCCGCAGCCGGACCAGGCCCCGGCCTGGGGCGAGGGCGTGGCCCTGCATGCGCACCAGCTGCTACTGGAAGTGGCCAGCGAGACCGGCCTCATCGGCCTGCTGCTCTGGCTGGCCGGCGCCGCGCTAGCGTGGCGGGCCTGGCGCTATGCCGACCCCGCCGCGCGTGCGCGCGCGCACCCGGCGATGCTGGCGCTGGCGGTCAGCGTGTTCCCGCTGAACACCCACCTGGCCGCGTATTCCACCTTCTGGGGCGGCGTGCTGCTGTTGCTGGCCGGGCTCTACGTCGGCAGCCTGTGGGGCCCGGTGGAGCCGGCGCCCGGCACGCCTCAGCGATAGCGCGAGGCGCCGTCCGGCTGGCGCTTGAAGCGGCGGTGCAGCCACAGGTACTGGCTGGGCGCCTGCCGCACCATCGCCTCGATCGCCGCGTTCACCGCCGCGCTGTCGGCCACCGCGTCCGCGGTCGGGAACGGCGCCAGCGGCTCGCCCACCCGCAGCAGGTAGCGATCGCCCTCGCGGCGATGGAAGAACGGGACCACCGCGCAGCCGGTCAGGCGCGCGAACTGGTGGGTGGCGGTGATGGTGGCCGCCGGGATGCCGAAGAACGGTGCGAACACGGTGTCCTTGCCGCGCATGTCCTGGTCGGGCGCGTACCACAGGATGCCGCCGCCCTTGAGATGGCGCAGCGCGCCGCGGGTGTCGCGGTTGGCGAACATCGCGCTGGCATAGCGCAGCCGCCCGCGCAGCACCGCCCATTCCATCACCACCCCGCGATGCTTGCGGTACATCCCCGCCAGCGGCACGTGGTCGCACAGCAGCCGCCCGCACAGCTCCAGGGTCATGAAATGGCCCGACACCAGCAGGATGCCGCGGCCCTCCGCCTGCAGCCGTTGCAGGATCTCCAGCCCTTCGATGCGGACGCTGGCACGCATCGGCGCGACCTCGCCCCACCAGGCGCGCGCGAACTCGAACAGGCCGATGCCGACGTCGCGGAAATTGGCGCGCAGCAGCGCCTCGCGCGCCGCCGGGTCGAGCTCCGGCAGGCACAGCGCGAGGTTGGTGCGCGCGGCCTCGCGCCGGGAGCGCGCCAGACGCAGCGTCAGCCAGCCGATCGCCGCCCCCAGCCGCCGTTGCAGCGGCCACGGCAGGCGCGCGGCGGCCACCATCAACCCCACGCCCAGCCACTGCGGCCACAGGCGCGGCGAGAACGGCGGGCGGGGCGGCGGGTGGTCGGCCATGCGGGGATTCTACCGGGCGCGCCGGCTTCGCTATCCTGTGCGGATGCGGGCCACCTTCACCGAACGCGTGCTGCGCGGCCTGTACTCGGCCGTGCTCTACCTGCTCGTGCCGATCACGCTGTACCACCTGATCTGGCGTGGCTTCCGCCAGCGCGCCTATTTCCAGCGCTGGGACGAGCGCTACGCCAGCTACACGCAACCGGGGCTGCCGGCACCGGTGTGGCTGCATGCGGTCTCGGTCGGCGAGGTGAACGCCGCCGCGCCGCTGGTGGACCGCCTGCGCGCGGCGCATCCGGACCTGCGCCTGGTGGTCACCACCATCACCCCCACCGGCTCCGAACGCGTGCGCGCGCTGTGGGGCGATGCGGTCGCGCACGTGTATCTGCCCTACGACCTGCCGGGCGCGGTCGCGCGCTTCCTGCGCCACTTCCGCCCGGCGCTGGCGCTGATCGTGGAGACCGAGCTGTGGCCGAACCTGCTGTTCGGCTGCCGCGCGCACGGCATTCCCACCTGCATCCTCAACGCGCGCCTGTCGGCGCGCTCGCTGCGCGGCTACCGCCTGCTGGCACCGCTGATCCGGCGCGCGCTGGCCGGCGTGCACCTGGTCGCGGCGCAGTCGCAGGAGGACGCGCGCCGGTTCGTCGCGCTGGGCGCGGACCCGGCGCGGGTGCAGGCGACCGGCAACCTCAAGTTCGATCTGCCGCCGCTGCAGACGGAGGCGTTCGTCGATCAATTCCGCGCCGCGCTGGGGCGGCCGCGGCCGGTATGGATCGCCGCCAGCACCCACGAGGACGAGGAGGCGCCGGTGCTGGAGGCGCATGCGCGGCTGCGCGCGCATTACCCGGATGCGCTGCTGCTGTGGGCGCCGCGGCATCCGGAACGCTTCCGCGCCGCGGCCCAGCGCGCGAGAGAGGCCGGCTTCGCGGTGGCCCAGCGCAGCGTGCAGGCGTGGCCGGAGGCGGGAACCGAGGTGTTCGTGGTGGACACCCTGGGCGAGCTGCTGCGCTTCTACGCCTGCGCGCAGGTGGCGTTCGTCGGCGGCAGCCTGCAGGACATTGGCGGCCACAACCTGCTGGAACCGGCGGCGACCGGGACCGCCATCCTCAGCGGCCCGCACCTGCACAACTTCGCCGACATCTCGCGCCGCCTGCGCGAGGCGCATGCGATGCAGCTGGTGGCCGATGCGCCGGCGCTGGCGCAGGCGCTGGTCCGGCTGTTCGGGCATCCGGACGAATGCCGGGCGATGACGGACTCCGCCCGCCGGCTGCTGGAGGACGGCCGCGGCGCGTTGGCGCGCACGCTGGCGCTGATCGCCCCGCTGCTGCCCGACTGAGCGGCGGCATCCGCCCTGAAACGCGAAGAGCGGGCAGGGCCCGCTCTTGCGTCGCATCGCGATGCCGGTGTCCCGGCGCGCACCCCGGTCAGCGCGCGGCGATGCCCTTGTCGATCGGCTTGTCCGCGGTCAGCAGGCGGTTGATGTCTTCCAGGGCAGAAACGTCCAGCGTGCCGGCGGCCTGTTCCAGCAGTAGCTGCGCCTGCAGGAAGTTGTACTTGGCCTGAGCGTAGGCCTGCTGCGCGGAGAACAGGATGCGCTGGTTGTTCAGCACGTCCAGCACGGTGCGGGTGCCGACTTCCAGGCCCACTTGCGAGGCGTCATAGGCGCTTTGTGCTGAAACCAGGGCCAGCCGGCGTGCCTCGATCTCGCTGATGCCGGCGAGCAATGCCTGATAGGCGTTGCGGGTATTGCGCACGAGCGCACGCCGCTGCTGCTCCAGCTGATCCTGGACGAGGTCGCGTTGGGCCAGCGCCTGGCGGACCCGCGACTGGGTGGCGCCTCCGGAAAAGATCGGTACGTTCAGAGTGATGCCGATCGATGGCCCCTTGCTCTCGTTGCTGATAGGGAAGGTGCTGGAAAACGGCGGATTGCTGCTGCTGAAGGTGGAGTCGCCCCAACTGGTGCTCTGGTTATAGCCGCCACTCAGGCTGAGCGTGGGCAGGTGTGCGGCCCGCGCCGTCGCCACGTCGGCCTCGGCGGATTTCAGCTGCATTTCCAGCGCCTTGAGCGAGGCGTTGCTCGCGGTGGCCTGTGCGACCCAGGCATTGGCGTCACGCTCGGTTGGCAGATTCGGCTTGAAATCCTCTGGCAGTGCCTTGAGGCTAGCCGCCGGGGCCCCGGTGATCTCCACCAGCGCCTGATAGGCATCCATTAATGCATTCCGCGACAGGATGGTGTTGGCACGTGCGCCATCGTACTGCGCGCGCGCCTCGTACACGTCCGTGATCGGCGCCAGCCCAACCTCCAAGCGCTTGCTTGCAAAGTCGAACTGCTTCTTGAAAGCGGCTTCGGAAGCTTCGGCGGCGCTCAGGGTTTCCAGCGCCACCAGCACATTGAAATAGGCCTGTGCGGTACGCACGATCAACGATTGCCCGGCAGCATCGTACTGATAATCGGCCGCCTGGCTGAGGGCATTCTGGCTGCGCACCCGGCTGAACTTGCCGAAATCGAGCAGGGTCTGGTCCACTCCGATCCCGTAGCGGCGGCTGTTGGTGGTGGTGGAACTGTTGCCGCTGAAGCGAATCGGCTGACCGGTGTTGGGGTCGAACTGGGTCTGGGTCGAGGGCCCGTTGCTGCGGATGCGCTGGTAGCTGCCGCTGCCATTGATCTGCGGCAGCAGCGCGGCGCGCGCCTGCACCGCGCCCTCGCGGCCGATCAGTCGGCTGGATTCGGCGGAGGCGTACTGCGGGTCGTTGCTGCGTGCGTTCCGGTAGCTTTGCAGCAGGTCGTCCGCCTGCGCCGCGGCGGGCAGCAGGATGGCAGCAAGGGCAAGGGCGAGCGAGCGACGCAGCATGGGGGAGTCCTTCAAGGGGTCACAAGGTGAAAACGGGGGTGGGCTCGGCGCCCGCGAGATAGGTCAGGTCGGTTTCGAACAACGATTCGACGTCCAGGCCGTTGACGCCGCGGCGCACCAGCGCCGCTTCCATCACCGGCGAACGGCCGTGCACCACGAACATGCGGCCGCCGGCGGCCAGCCACTCGCCGAAGCGTGCGGGCAGGCTGGCGACCGCGCCAGTGACACAAATCACGTCGAAGGTCCGGCCCGGGGCCCATGCGAAGGCGTCCGCGGCCTGCACGCTGGCGTTGCCGACGCCCTGCGCGGCCAGCCGCGCGCGCGCGGCCTCGGCGAGGTCGGGGTGGCGCTCGATGCTCACCACTTCGCGCCCCAGGCGGGCCAGGCAGGCGGCCATGTAGCCGCTGCCGGTGCCGATCTCCAGCACGCTCTCGTGCGCCTGCACGCCCAGCGCCTGCAGCGCGCGACCCTCCAGCACCGGCTTTAGCATGTGCTCGCCGTGGCCAATCGGCAGTTCGGTATCGGCATAGGCCAGCGCGCGCAGCGCCTCGGCCACGTACGCCTCGCGCGGAACCTGCGCCAGGGTGTCCAGCACGCGCACGTCCAGCACGTCCCAGGGACGCACCTGCTGCTCCACCATGGTTTCACGGGCGCGGGCGAAATCGATGCTCATGAGTCGGAAATCCGTTGCAGGGGACTGCGTATTGTAGTGCCGCACTCCCCGGGTTGGCGGGCAGTCTGGGCGTACTGGTACACCAGCACGCAGTGCCGGAAGTCATCGCCGCCGGCGCGGCGCGGGAGGCGTTCAGCCACGCCCATGGCCGCGGACCGCGTAGGCGCGCAGGAACAGGTCCACCACGCTGGCCACGTGCGCCTGCGCCGCCTCGCAGCAATCGGCGCCCTCGCAGCCCAGCACCGCCTGTGCGTGCGGGTCGCCCTTGAGCAGGGCGAAGAAGTGGCCGGCGGCGCGGGCGGGGTCGTCGATCTCCAGCTCGCCGCGCGCGATGCGGTCCTCCAGCAGGCTGCGGAAGGCGGCCTTGACCCGCTCCGGGCCGGCCGCCCAGAAGCTCGAGGCCATGCCGCGCGCGGCCACCTGCGGCGAGCACAGGATGCGATGCCCGGCCACCGCTTCCGGGGCCATCACCATCGCGAAGAACGCCTGCCCGATCGCCAGCAGGCGCTCGCGCAGCGGCGTATCCGGCGCGGCCTCGAACAGCCGCTGCGGCAGGTTCTGCTCGCAATGCGCGCGCACCGCCTCGGCGAACAGGCTGTCCTTGTCGCCGAAGTGGCTGTACACGGTGAGCTTGGACACCCCGGCCTCGGCGGCGACCTGGTCCATGCTGACCCGCTCGAAGCCCTGCTGCACGAACATCCGCTTGGCTGCTTCCAGGATCGCCGCGCGCTTGGCGAGGTCCTTGGGGCGGCCGGGGCTGGCGGCCTTGGCTGGCTGGGCGGGCGCGCGGCTGGGCTTGGGGGTGGTCATGCACCTATAGTAAACCACCCGGTTCACATTTTGGTGAATGCCCGCGGGCGCGGCTTACAGCTCCCGCGGCGGCTGCCCGCCGACGATGACCACGTCGGCCGGGCGGCGCGCGAACAGGCCGACGCTGACCACCCCGGGGATCTGGTTGAGCTCGCGCTCCATCGCCACCGGGTCGGTGATGGCCAGGTTGTGAACGTCCAGGATCACGTTGCCGTTGTCGGTGGTGACGCCGTCGCGCCAGACCGGCTGGCCGCCGGTCATGCGCAGGATCTCGCGCGCCACCAGGCTGCGCGCCATCGGGATCACTTCCACCGGCAGTGGGAAACGGCCCAGCACCTCGACCTGCTTGCTGGGGTCGATGATGCAGACGAAGCGCGCGCTGGCCTCGGCGATGATCTTCTCGCGGGTGAGCGCGGCGCCGCCGCCCTTGATCAGGCACTTGCGCGGGTCGCATTCGTCGGCGCCGTCCACGTACAGCGACAGCGGGCCGGCGGCGTTGAGGTCGATCACCTCGATCCCGTGCGCCTGCAGGCGCGCGGTGCTCTGCTCGGAGCTGGACACCGCGCCGGCGATGCGGTCCTTCCACGCCGCCAGCGCGTCGATGAAGTAGGCGACGGTGGAGCCGGTGCCGACCCCGACGATCATCCCGTCCTGCACGTAGTCGATGGCTTTTTCGGCGGCGAGTTTCTTGGCGTCGGACATGGTGGTTTCCGTGGGCAGGGTGCAGGGGCGGGTCAGGCGGTCGCGCGCGTGGCGCTCATTCCAGCGACAGCAGCAGCGTCCACTGCGCGGCGGTGACCGGGAATACCGACAGCCGGTTGCCGCGCGCGGTCAGGGGGAAGCCCTCGCCCAGTGCATCGGCGTGGCGCTTGATCTCCTCCAGCGGGATCAGCCGCCGCAGCTTGCGCTCGAATGCCACGTCCACCAGCTGCCAGCGCGGGTTTTCGCGGCGGGAGGCGGGATCGAAGTAGTCGGACTGCGGATCGAACTGGGTGGGGTCGGGATAGGCGCGGCTGGCCACCGTGGCCAACCCGGCGATGCCCGGGACCTTGCAGTTGGAGTGGTAGAGCATCACCCCGTCGCCCACCTGCATCCCGTCGCGCATGAAGTTGCGCGCCTGGTAGTTGCGCACGCCATTCCACGGTTCGGTGCCGACCCGCGCCAGATCGTCGATCGAGAACGTCTCCGGTTCGGTCTTCATCATCCAGTAGCGCTTGCGCGGGCTCATGCGGGGGGTTCTTGTCCGGCGTTCGTGGCGAGGAAGGTGGCATGTTCGCAGCAGACCGCATCCAGGCGCACGTCCCAGGCCGCCTGCGGCAGCGCGTCCACCTGCTGCGCGGAAAACGCGGCACCCACCAGCCACGGCGGTGGCGCGGCATGCTGGCGGAACCCAAAGCTACGGTCGTACCAGCCGCCGCCCATGCCGAGGCGGTTGCCACGGGCGTCGAAACCGACCAGCGGCACGACCACCAGCGACATGTCGCGAGCGTCGAGCAGTGAACCGGGTTCGACATCGGGTTCGGGGATGCCGAAGCGGTTGGTGGCCAGCGCGTCGCCCGCTCGCCAAGGTGCGAACTGCAGGCGCTCGCCATGCAGCACCGGCAGGCAGTAGATGCAGTCGGCAGGCAGCTTGAGTTGCCAGACGTGCAGCGCGATCTCGGCGTCCATCGCCCAATAGCC
>JBKBXH010000025.1:0-8777 GCA_046313655.1 Thermomonas sp.
GCGGGTCGGCGCCGGCCGGGATCTGCACGCTCTGCTCCGGCTTGCGCCAGCCGTGGCGGCGGTCGTACACGCGCAGGCCGTCCACCACCGCGCGGTCGGCGGCGGCCTGCAGCACCGGGTCGATGGTGGTGGTGACCCGGTAACCCTTGTTCAGCACGTCGCCGCCGAAGCGGTCCACCATCTGCTGGCGCACCATCTCGGCCACGTAGGGCGCGTACACCTCGACCTTCGGCTCGTGCGGCGCGGCGTGCATCGGGACCTGGCGCGCCGCCTCGACCTCGGCGCGGCTGGCGAAGCCCAGTTCGGCCATGCGCGGCAGGATGTAGTTGTCGCGGCGCAGGCGCGCGCGCTCGGGATTGCTGATCGGGTTGCCGCTGGACGGGAACTTGGGGATGCCGGCCAGGGTGGCGGCCTCGTCCAGGCTCAGCTGGTCGAGGGTCTTGCCGTAGTAGTACTCGGCCGCGGCGGCCACCCCGTAGGCGCGGTTCCCGAAGAAGCTCTTGTTGAGGTAGAGCTCGAAGATCTCGTCCTTGCTCAGCTCGCGCTCCATCTTCATCGCCAGCATCATTTCCGCGAACTTGCGCCGGAAGCTGTATTCGGAGCTGAGGAAGAACTGCTTGGCGACCTGCTGGGTGATGGTGGAGCCACCGGCCACACGCTCCTGGCCGCCGGTCTTGGCCAGCAGCCAGATCGCGCGCGCGATCCCGCTCGGGTCCACCCCGCCGTGCTCATAGAAATTGGCGTCCTCAGCGGCCAGGAAGGCCTGCCGCACCCGCAGCGGGACCTGCTGGATGCGCACCGGGTAGCGGCGCATTTCCCCGAACAGCCCGATCAGGCGGCCGTCGCGCGCGTACACGTACATCGGCTCCTGCAGCTCGATGGTGCGCAGCGCCTGCACATCTGGCAGGCGCGAATTCACGGCGTACACCATCGCGCCGACCGCCGCGGCCCCCAGCAGGCAAAGCACGAGGATGGCCAGCAGGAGCCAGCGCAGCAGGCGGGGCAGGCGGGGCATGGGCGCGAAGTTCCGATTGCAGCAAACGTGGCCGCGGAGTATATGATGGCCGCGCCGGTATTCACCGGCCCACGGGGGTGGCCGGCCGGTATCGACGATAGCGTTGGTGCAGCCGAGCGGGACGGAAGACGGCAGTGGCACGGGCAACGCCGGCGGTCAGGGCTTGCCTTGAAGTGAAAACTCCGTTATTCATGTATTACTGCACTAGGCGCGTGTAAACGCCCGTGGGAAGGGGAGATGCCGTGGGGCTGGGGACGAAGACGCAAGCGCCGTTGATCGGCGTGGACATCAGTTCGACTGCGGTCAAGCTGCTGCAGTTGGCGCGCACCGGCGACCGCTACCGCGTGGAGCACTACGCGGTGGAGCCGCTGCCGCCGAACGCCGTGGTCGAGAAGAATCTGGTCGAGGTCGAAGCGGTGGGCGAGGCGATCCGCCGCGCTATCGCGCGCTCCGGCTCGCGGGTCAAGAACGCCGCTGCGGCGGTGTCCGGCTCGTCGGTGATCACCAAGATCATCACCATGCCGGCCGCGCTGGACGAGGATGAGATGGAGTCTCAGATCGAGCTCGAGGCGGTCAACTACATCCCGTACCCGGTCGAGGAGGTCAACCTCGATTTCGAGGTGCTCGGCCCGGTGCCCGGCAACAACGAGATGGTGCAGGTGCTGCTGGCGGCCTCGCGCTCCGAGAACGTCGAGGTGCGCGCCTCCGCGCTCGAGCTCGGCGGGCTGGTGGCCAAGGTGATCGACGTCGAGGCCTTCTGCATCGAGAACGCTTTTGCGCTGATCGCCCCGACCCTGAACATCCCGCGCGACGGCCTGGTGGCGCTGGTCGATGTCGGCGCCACCATGACCACTCTCAACGTGCTCCGTGGTGGCCGCAGCATCTACACCCGCGAGAACGTGTTCGGCGGCAAGCAGCTCACCGATGAGGTGATGCGCCGCTACAGCCTCAGCTACGAGGAAGCCGGCCTAGCCAAGCGCCAGGGCGGCCTGCCCGAGAGCTACGAGATCGAGGTGCTGGAGCCGTTCAAGGAAGCGATGGTCCAGCAGGTCAGCCGCCTGCTGCAGTTCTTCTACGCCGGCAGCGAGTTCAACCGGGTCGACCAGGTGGTGCTGGCCGGCGGCTGCGCGTCGATCCCCGGCATCGCCGCGATGGTCGAGGAACAGCTGGGCATCCCCAGCGTGATGGCCAATCCGCTGGCGCAGATGACCCTGGGGCCGCGCGTGCAGGCCAACGCCCTGGCGCAGGACGCGCCGGCACTCATGATCGCCTGCGGGCTCGCACTGAGGAGCTTCGACTGATGGCACGGATCAATCTCCTCCCGTGGCGCGAAGAGCGCCGCAAGGCCCGGCAGAAGGAATTCTTCGGGATGCTGGGGCTGGCGGTGGTCGCCGGCATCCTGGTCTCGATCCTGATCTACAGCCTCTACGGCGGCTGGATCGCCGGCCAGAACTCGCGCAACGAGTACCTGCGCGGCGAGATCGCCAAGGTCGACGGCCAGATCAAGGAAATCCAGGAGCTCGACAAGAAGAAGGCCAAGCTGCTGGCGCGCAAGGAAGTGATCGAGCAGCTGCAGGCCAACCGCTCGCAGATGGTGCACCTGTTTGACTCGCTGGTGCGCACCATCCCCGACGGCGTGGCGCTGACCGCGATCAAGCAAGAGGGTGACATCCTGACCCTCAGCGGCCGTTCCCAGTCGAACGCGCGGGTGTCCACCTACATGCGCAACCTGGAGAGCTCGGGCTGGATGACCAACCCCGACCTCAACGTGATCGAGGCGAAGGAAGGCAACCCGGCCCTGCCCTACGAATTCAACCTGAAGGTCAAGCTGGCCAATCCCAGCGCCGCCAAGGATGGGCAGGATGCCAGCCCGCAGGCACCGGCCGCGCCGCCTGCCGCGCCGGCCACGCCCGCCGCCGGAGGGAACGCGTCGTGAGCACGAAGAAGAAGATCAACCTGCGCGAACTCGACATCAACAACATCGGCGGCTGGCCGCGCGAGGCGCAGCTGGTGTTCTGCGGGCTGCTTGCCCTGGTGATCGTGGTGCTGGCCTGGTTCCTGGCCATCAGCGGCCAGCGCGACGAGCTCAAGGGCCTGGAGGCGCAGGAGTCCGACCTGCGCACCGAGTTCGAGACCAAGCAAGGCCGCGCCGCCAACCTCGAGCCGCTCAAGCAGCAGCTGGCGCAGATGGAGCAGCAGCTGCAGCAGATGCTGCGCCAGCTGCCCAGCAAGACCGAGATGCCCGACCTGATCGTGGACATCTCCCAGACCGCGCTGGCGACCGGCATCCAGAACGACCTGTTCCAGCCGGGCCCGGAAGCCAAGCAGGAATTCTACGCGGAGAAACCCATCATGCTTCGGATGGTGGGCACCTACCACCAGTTCGGGGCCTTCGTCAGCGGCGTGGCGTCGCTGCCACGGGTGGTCATCATGACCATGCATGACATCTCCCTGCAGCCGAAGAAGAGCAAGGACAACCCGAACGCCAGGATCGGCCCGAACACCCCGCTGGAGCTGGCGGGCACGGTCAAGACCTACCGCTACCTGGACGAGGACGAATCCGCCCAGGCCGAGGCCGACAATGGCGGCGACAAGAAGGGAGGCAAGTGAGCATGCGCACGTCAATGCTTCGTCGCGTCGCCGGCACGCTTGCCCTGCTGCTGGTCACCCTGTCCCTGGTCGCCTGCGGTGGCAGCCGCGGCGACCTCGAGAAGTGGGTGGCCGAGGTGAAGGCCCGGCCGGCGCCGGCACTGGAGCCGCTGCCGACCATGCAGCAGTTCGAGACCTTCGAGTACACCGCGCAGAACATGCGCGATCCGTTCGACCAGACGTTCACCGGCGAAGGCGCCGGCGGCCCGCGCCCGGATCCGGGCCGGCGCAAGCAGACACTGGAGATGTTCTCGCTGGACAGCCTGAAGATGGTGGGCTCGCTCGGCACCGGCAAGAACCTGGTCGCGCTGGTGATGGCGCCCGACAAGGTGACCTACCGCGTGAAGCCCGGCGACTACATGGGGCAAAGCGATGGCCGGGTGACCGGCGTGTTCGAAGACCGGATTGAGCTGGTCGAACTGGTACCGGATGGCGCGGGTGGCTGGCTGGAACGCCCCGCCAAGATGGCGCTCGACAATTGATTGGGGAATAGACAGATGACCTTCACCAACGCCAAGCAAATGCAGCCTGTCCGGCGCCACCTGCCCTCGCGGGCCCTTGCCGTCGCCCTCGCGCTCGGCCTGGCCACGGTTGGCGCGGGCACCATGTCGTCCCCGGTGCGCGCCGCCGGCATCGGCCAATCCGCCACCGGCGGCATGGCGGATCCCGCCAAGCGCCTGCCCGACGCGGTTTCCGTGTCCGCGATCGACTTCAAGCGCGGCGACGGCGGCTCCGGCAAGCTGATCCTGCGCTTCTCCGGCAACGGCGCCGCCCCCGACCTGCGCACCATGGGCTCCAACGTGGTGATCGACATCGGCAACGCCCAGCTGCCGGCCTCGCTGCAGCGCCCGATCAACGTCGTCGATTTTGCCACCCCGGTGCAGCGGGTCGAGGCGCACGCCACCAGCAGCGGCGCGCAGCTGGTGCTGGGGACCAAGGGCATGTTCGAGTCGATGGCCTACCAGAGCGGCAACGAGTACATCGTCGAGATCGTGCCGCGCGCGAACCCGGTCGCCACCGCCACCGCCGGCGCCGGCAAGGCCATGGGCGCGGCCAGCAGCGGCGATGCCAGCGCCAGCGCGTCCGTGCGCTACAGCGGCAAGCCGGTGACCTTCAACTTCCAGGACGTGCCGGTGCGCACCGTCCTGCAGCTGATCGCCGAGGAGTCCAACCTCAACATCGTCGCGGCCGACACCGTGCAGGGCAACGTCACCCTGCGCCTGGTCAACGTGCCCTGGGACCAGGCGCTGGACCTGGTGCTGCAGGCCAAGTCGCTGGACAAACGCCGCAATGGCAACGTGGTGTGGGTGGCCCCGCAGAAGGAAATCGCGGACTTCGAGCAGGCCAAGGAAGACGCCCGCATCAACCTCGAGGAGCGCGCTGCGAAGGTGACCGAGTACATCCCGGTCAACTACGCCAATGCCGAGGACATCGCCCGCCTGCTCACCGAGGAGAGCAAGGGCAACCAGATGACCGGTGGCCAGCCGGGCGGCCAGAACGCCCAGGACCGCGGCTTCCTGTCCGGTCGCGGCAGCATCAGCTTCGACAAGCGCACCAACACCCTGCTGGTGGTGGACATCCCGCAGAAGGTGGAGGGGATCAAGAAGCTGGTGCAGGAGCTGGACAAGCCGGTTGACCAGGTGGTGATCGAGGCCCGCATCGTGATCGCCAACGAGAACGTGGCGCGCGAGCTGGGCGCCAAGTTCGGCATCAACGGCGTCGGCAACAACGGCAAGATCTATTACGGCAACAGCATCAGCAACAACATCACCACCCAGAACTCGATCATCAGCGCCAACCAGCAGAACAACAGCACCACTCCGCCGACCCCGCCGGCGGTGCCGACCCTCACCCGCGGCCTCAACTGGAACATGCCGGCCGCGCTGCAGAACCCGGGCGGCTCGCTGGCGCTGTCGATCCTGAATGCCGGCTATGCGCTGGACGTGGAACTGTCCGCGATCCAGGAGCAGGGCCGCGCCGAGGTGATCTCCAACCCGCGCGTAGTGACCAGCAACCAGAAGGAAGCGACGATCCGGCAGGGCAAGGAAATCGGCTACCTCACCGTGTCCGGCGGCCAGGGCGGCAACGTGCCCACCGTGCAGTTCAAGGAAGCGCTGCTGGAGCTGAAGGTGACCCCGACCATCACCAACGATGGCCGCGTGTTCCTCAACATGGGCGTGAAGAAAGACGAACTCGACGGCTTCATCAGCCTCGGCAGCTTCGGACAGGTGCCGCAGATCGCCCGTCGCGAGGTCAATACCGCGGTGCTGGTGGACGACGGCCAGACTGTAGTGATCGGCGGCGTGTACGAGTTCAACGACACCACCGATATCTCCAAGGTTCCGTTCCTGGGCGACATCCCGCTGATTGGCAACCTGTTCAAGAACAAGAGCCGTTCCAAGACCAAGGCCGAGTTGCTGATCTTCGTGACCCCGAAGGTCATGCGCGTCGCCCAGCGCTGAACACCGCACCAGCGATGCACGTGAACGGGAGCCGCAGGGCTCCCGTTTTCGTTCGTGCGGCGGCACCATGGGCGAACCTTTGCCGCGCCGCGCGGTCCAATCGCCACCCGCAGGATGCCCCGCCATGGATACCCCGCACGCGTCGCCATCGCCGTTGCATGACCGCTTCCGCCAGCTGCAGCAGGCCCTGCAGCAGGAGATCATCGGCCAGGCCGCCTTGGTCGAGCGCCTGTTGATCGCATTGCTGGCCGACGGCCATCTGCTGGTGGAGGGCGCGCCGGGGCTGGCCAAGACCACCGCGATCCGGGCGCTGGCGGCGCGGCTGGAAGCCGATTTCGCGCGCGTCCAGTTCACCCCCGACCTGCTGCCGGCCGACCTCACCGGCACCGAGGTCTGGCGCCCGCAGGACGGGCGCTTCGAGTTCCAGCCCGGCCCGATCTTCCACTCCCTGCTGCTGGCGGACGAGATCAACCGCGCCCCGGCCAAGGTGCAGTCGGCGCTGCTCGAGGCGATGGGCGAGCGCCAGGCCACCGTGGGCCGGCGCACCTATCCGCTGCCGCCGCTGTTCCTGGTCATGGCCACCCAGAATCCGATCGAGCAGGAGGGCACGTTCCCGCTGCCGGAGGCGCAGCTGGACCGGTTCCTGATGCACGTGCGGATCGGCTATCCGCAGGCAGAGGCGGAAACCCAGATCCTGCAACTGGCGCGCCTGCGCGCCCGCGATGCGCTGCAGTCCTCGGCACCCGCGCCGGCGGTGCGGATCAGCCAGGACGACGTGTTCGCCGCGCGCCGGGCGGTGCTGGAGTTGCATCTGGCGCCCGCGCTGGAGCGCTACCTGGTGGAGCTGGTGCTGGCCTCGCGCGAGCCCGGCCGCTACGACCCCGGGCTGGCGCGCCGGATCGCCTGGGGCGCCAGTCCGCGCGGTTCGATCGCGCTGGAGCGCTGCGCGCGCGCGCGCGCCTGGCTGGCCGGGCGCGATTTCGTCACCCCCGAGGACGTGCGCGCGGTCGCGCCCGACGTGCTGCGGCACCGGGTGCTGCCCAGTTTCGAGGCTACCGCGGAAGGCTGGGACGGCGCGCGGCTGGTGGATGAGTTGCTGCAGCGGGTGCCGCTGCCGTAAGCCATGAAGGCACGCGAAGCCATACAGGCGGGCGGGCTGGCGGCAGGCAGCGGGACGGGCATCGCCCCGCAGCTGGCCGAACTGCTGGCCCTGCGCGCGCTGGTACAGGGCCGGCGACCGCCGCGGCGCGGAGCGCACGGCGTGCAGGGGCATGCCCTGTCCACCCTGCGTGGGCGCGGGATGGAATACGCCGAATCGCGCGAATACAGCCCTGGCGACGATGCCCGCCACATCGACTGGCGGCTCACCGCCCGCAGCGGCAAGGCGCATACCAAACTGTTCCAAGCCGAGCGCGAGCGCCTCACCTTGCTGGTGGCGGACACCTCGCCGCTGCTCTATTTCGGCACCCGGGTGCGCTTCAAGTCGGTGCAGGCGGCGCGCGCGGGGGCGCTGATGGCGTGGCTGGCGCTGCGCGACGGCGATCGCGTGGCAGCCCTGCGCGGCAGCGTGCAGGAAGCGCCGGTGCCGCCGGCGACCGGCACCCGCGGGGTCCTGCGGGTGCTGGATGCGCTGGTGCGCTGGTATGCACGGCCGCCGCAGGACGATGCCGGGCTGGCGGTGGCGCTGGAGCATGCGCGCCGCCTGTTGCGCCCCGGTGCGCGCGTGTTGGTGCTGGCCGATGCCGCCAGCGTGGGCGGGGTGGAGCCGACGCTGTGGGCGGCGCTCGGACGCTTCGATGCCAGCGTGCTGCTGCTGGCGGACCCGCTGGAGGAGGCGCCGCCGCGCGCGACGCTGGCGTTCGCCCCGGCACAGGGGGCGCACCTGGCGCTGGCGCTGGACGCCGAGGGCGTGCGCCGGCGTTGGCAGCATGCGTTCGCACAGCCGCTGGCCCAGGCGCAGGCACTGCTGCAGCGGGCCGGCGTGCGCGCGCAGGTGCTGTCGGATGCGGCGCCCAGCGACGCCTGGCTGCCGCTGCTGGATGCGCCCAGGCCGCGGGGGGCGCGATGACGCCGGCCATGCCGCTGCCGCTGCGCGACGTGCATCCGGGCCTGGCGCCCGGCTGGTGGCCGCCGGCACCGGGCTGGTGGTGGCTGGCGGGCGCGCTGCTGCTGGTGCTGGCGACGCTGGGGGTTGCGTACTGGCGGCGGCAACGGCGCATGCGCGGTTGGGCGCAGGTGTTCGATGCCCGCCTGGCGCAGGCACGGTCGGGCCCGGAGCAGGTGGCGGCGATTTCCGAGCTGCTGCGGCGCGCGGCGCGCCGGATCGACCCGGCCGCCGACCGGCTGCAGGGCGAGGACTGGCTGCGCCTGCTGGATGCGGGCGCGCAGTCCCCTGCGTTCGCCGCCGGGCCGGGCAGGCTGCTGCTCGATGGCCTGTACCGGCGCGAGGTGGATGCGGCGGCGCTGGAGGCGCTGCGCGTGCTGGCGCGGCGGCGGTTCCTGCAGTGGATGCAGCGGACATGAGCATGCTCGCGGGAGGGTGGCCCTTCGACGGATTTGCATGGCCGTGGCTGCTGCTGGCGCTGCCGCTGCCACTGCTGGTGCGCCTGCTATGGCCGGCGCGTGCGGCGACCGGGGCGGCGCTGCGGGTG